>JBMYYO010000030.1:0-27665 GCA_049609505.1 Akkermansiaceae bacterium
AGACCTAGCTGCTTCCACTTCATAAAGTAGTAGTAAGAGATTCGCCATGGCGGCAGGTCATGGGGTAGCATTCTCCACGCGCAACCGCTACGGACGATATAAAATATAGCGTTTAGGATCTCGCGTTTGGCATAGCGTGCAGGGCGCCCCAGCTTTGATTCCCCTGGGATGATCTTCTTTATAGTGTCCCACTCTTTGTCAGTTAAGTCGCTCGGATAGATTGCTCGTTGGTCCATCCGGCATTCTGTAACTGTTAGATTACAATGTACAGACTTTATTGCATGTATTGATGCTTTTTAGACAGCCTCTAAGGAGCTAAAGCACTTCCTAAAGTTCAATCAGTGCACGCGACTTCAGATCCACAAAACATCTCCCGCGAAGATCAAACGTCCGCTGCAAGCTGCGGGTAGCAGTTTATAATATTCACCGCCCAATAATGGATAGTTACCATGATAATCTTGACTTTTTTCTCCTTCGTAGTGTGATCCGTCTAGCCTCTATCACATCAACAATGATAACAACACGCACCACCACATTGACACTGGCTACGACCACTCTGCTTCTTCAGGCATCCACCATGTTGTCTCAGGCTGCAACCATTCAGCTTCCCGATATTATTATCACGGGCACCAGCATATCGACTAATAATCAGTCCGGAGTATCTTACCGCCGCGGCCAATCCAACACCCACGGAAGTCATCGAGTAGATGATGGGACAGTGGTCGCCAATAACGGTGATACCTTAGTGCTCACTATCCGGCCAGAGGCGGGCAAGCAATTTAAGATATCGGATGGCTATCTGGCGTTGAATATCCAGGTGAATTTCGCCAGAGAAAGATCGCCGATTGTTGGTGGAACTGTGCTCACTAGCATGACTGGCCAGATTACCTACAACGGCCTGCAAGGCGGAACGGTTATCGGACAAAGTTTTTCGAATAATTTCATCGAATCACCAGCCCCTACAGGGGCAGCGCCAGATTTTACGGGTTCTTTGGTGACCAATGTTAGAGGGTCAGCAGGCTTTTTTCCTTATGACGCTGGTGGGGATGTTACGTTTGATAGTGTTACCATTGAGGTCACCAACTTGGTAAGTATGGACTGGGTGAACCAGCCGCTGGACGGGTTCGATTTTAACGCTGTTTACCCAGCCGCCGCGAATGTTGATGGATTCAGCATTGAAGCTGTTCCAGAGCCATCACAGCTTGCTTTATTAGGACTAGCTCTACCTGCTCTGGTCTTACGCCGCCGAAAATAAGGGCGGAGTTTAGACCAAACAGATTACAAAATCTGCTGAATCACATTCGGGTGCTCTACTCCTGTTAGACGAGCGTCCAACCCTTGGAACTGGTAAGAGAAACGATTGTAGTCGATGCCGAAGAGATGCAACATTGTGGCGTGTAGATCATGCACGGAGGTACGGTCCTCCACTGCATTATAGCCTAGCTCATCAGTGCTGCCGTGCACCATGCCGCCTTTGATTCCTGCTCCGGCTAGCCAGAGGGAGAAGGCATTGATATGGTGGTCTCTGCCACTTCCCTGCCCCATCGGGGTGCGGCCAAATTCACCGCCCCAGATGATGAGTGTATCATCTAACATGCCGCGCTGTTTGAGGTCTTTGAGCAGGGCGGCAGAAGGTTTATCAGTCAGGCGGGCTGCGGCGGGCATGTTTTTCTCAATGCCACCGTGGTGATCCCAACCGCGATGATAGAGCTGCACGAACCTAACACCTCTCTCTAACATCCTCCTGGCTAATAGGCAGTTTGAAGCAAATGATCCATCGCCTGGATTTTTCACCCCGTACATATCGAGGATGTGTTTGGGTTCGTTTTCGATAGCTGTGAGCTCGGGCACGGAAGTTTGCATCCGGAATGCCATTTCATACTGCGCAATGCGAGTTGCTATTTCTGGGTCGTAAGTTGTTTCCTGCTTCAGCCCGTTCAGTTGATTAATGGCATCGATCGCTTGCCGTTGCGCGGACTGACAAACGCCCTCTGGGTTTCCCACGTAATGCACCGCGTTGCCTTTTGATTGGAACTGCACGCCCTGGTATTTACTCGGCAGGAAACCTGCACTCCACTGCCGGGAAGAAACGGGCTGCGCGCCAGCACTCTGGGAGAGCAACACGATGTAGCCGGGTAGGTCATTCGTTTCTGAACCGAGCCCGTAGAGTAGCCATGAGCCCATGCATGGCCGACCTTTCACGATCGAGCCACTATTAAAAAACGCCTGTGCGGGATCGTGGTTGATCTGCTCGGTATGCATGGATCTGATCACGCAGATATCATCTGCCACTCCTCCGATGTGAGGGAACATATCCGAGATCTCAATGCCGCTTTTGCCATATTTTTTGAACTTAGCAAACGAGCCACGTGCCTTGAGCACGGTATTCTGAAGTTGGGCAAGCTGTTGCCCCTTGGTGAAGGATTTGGGAAACTCCTTGCCGTGCAGTTTGTCTAGCTCTGGTTTGGGATCGAACGAATCTACGTGCGATGGCCCACCTGCCATGCAGAGATGGATCACACGTTTGGCGCGCGGTGCGAAGTGGGTGCCATCGGCAAAAATATGGCCCGATGAATCCGCATAAGACATCTGGCTCCCGCCGAAGAGCTTGGCAAAGGCAAGACCACCAAGCCCTGCAAATGAGCGATTCAGGAATGATCTCCTATTCAGCGATAATGGATCGTGATTCATGGCGTTTTATAATGGTTAGATCTTAGTAGCGGGTAATGGTTTCGTGAAGATTCAGCAGCACTCGGCAGGTCTGAATCCATGCGGCAAACTCCTCCGGTTTCGCACCCTTAGGCGGCGTCACACTCACGAGTAGCTTCTTCAGATCGTCAGGGGTTTCTCGGTAATGCTTTAGCTGAGTTTGGTAGAACTTTGTGATCGATTCCTTTTCTTTCTTATTAGGTGGTCGCGATAATGCGCGTTGGAAAACATAGCTAACACGATCATCCAGGCTCACCTGCTGACTCAATGCACGCTGCGCAAATGCCTTAGCCATCCCCACAGCAGCGGGGTCATTAAGCAGGGTGAGTGCCTGCAGTGGGCTATTAGACTGCAAACGATCCGCCGAGCACTCCTCGCGCGATGGCGCATCAAAGTTCGCCAGCATCGGGTGCAGGAATGTGCGCTGCCAATGCATGTAAACGCCACGCCGGTACTCACCGCCATCGGTGTCCTGGGTGTAGCGTCTGTTAGGAAACTGGAGTGGCGCGTAGTAACCGGGCGGCTGATAGGGGAACACGCTGGGGCCTCCTGTGTAATCCGTCTCAAGCAGCCCAGAAATAGCCAGCCCGTTATCGCGGATAAACTCCGCGTCCAGCCTCCGCGCGGACTGACCGGCAAGGAGACGATTATAGGGATCAATGTCTTTTAGATCAGATCGCGTGCCAGATTCCTGACGATAGGTGTGAGACATCACCATCAGCTTAATCATCTTCTTAGTGTCCCATCCATTACTGCGGAATTCATACGCCAGCCAATCTAACAAATCAGGGTGACTTGGCCATTCACCTTGTGAGCCGAGGTCATCTAGCACGTTAGAAATACCATTACCAAAGAACTGTTTCCAGTAGCGGTTCATCACATGCCGAGCTGTCAGTGGATTGGTATCAGAAACGATCCAGTTAGCGAGATCGAGCCTCGTGAGTCTGCGTTTTCCAGCGTCTTTCGGTTGCGGCAGAAAGTGAAGCACGGCTGGCTGTACGATCTCACCTGAGTGGTTTTGCCAATCACCACGCGGCAGGATGCGGGTCACGGGGATTTCTTTCTCAGGGATGGTCAGTGCGATCAATGACTTGGCAACACCACTGCGGCAATTGCGGATTGATTTTTGTAAGGTCGGCCAGCTTGGATCTAACTGGGTGCTTGGTAAATGCGCCAGCGACCACGTGCCCTTGACCAAGGATTTCTGCGCTTCACTGCGTTTAGCCGCTTCCGTATTGAGCGAGGTAAGCAACTCAGGCACTACGGCGGGTTGTCCAGCGATCGCCTCGCCAAAGCGTGTTGTTAGAATGCGAAAACGGCCGAGGTCTGATGTTTTTAACATCACCCTAATACGATCACCCTGAGCGATGGTGATGGGTGATTTCAGAATAAAAACGGCTGCATGTTTACGCTTTTGAAAATCATTAGGCAGCGACCACCGGAGATTTCCTGTGCGCCAGATTTTCGGAAACGCGATGGGAGCATAGCCAGAGCGATACCCCTCGGGCAAATAGAAATCCGCCTGTGCCCAAGCAATGGCTAGATTGCTTGGCTCGGGCTGCTGGGCCTTCACTAGCTCGAACGTAGGCTTTACTAAGGCGAAGGTTCCGCCTTTTCCTCGGCCATGAAAACCTTGATTCTTAGCATGGGGAAGAACCTCCATTTGCAATGCTGTTAGATGCCCTGGCTCAGGTGCAAATTCGAGCGTGATCATATCCTCTTTCTTCGCAGCTCCAGTGAGAAGCACGCTGGCATCTTGGAGAAGTGTGGAGGAGGTGTTTTTTCTGCTAGTAACCACCTGAGCTGACGCCGTAGCCCATCCTGTAGGGAACTTCTTCAGGTATTCACTCGTTTCTGCTTCCCATGAATAAGACGGCTTGGCGCGCTCAACATTCATCCGATGTGCCTGACGGCGCAGGTGCTTGAGTTTCTCCATGAGTGCATTGTTTTTAACGACAATCTCAGGCGGGAATGGATATTCATTATTAAAACCCGCGAGGTCTGGGTTCGGCGTGTATCGGTAATTAGTATAAACCCCCCATTGCTTAAAATCCTTAAAAAAAGCGCTCAGGGCATAGAAGTCCTTTGCGGTGATGGGATCAAATTTATGATCGTGGCACTCTGCACAACCGGTAGTCTGCCCGAGCCATGCGCCACCCACTGCGCGGACTCGGTCACTGGCGTACTTCGCAAGATACTCACCCGGCTGCGCGCCGCCTTCACGGGTCATTTGTGATAACCTAACAAATCCGGTAGCAATGCGCTGTTCATCGCTCGGGTTTTCTAACAAATCACCAGCAAGCTGCTCGATGGTGAACTTATCAAAGGGTTTGTTATCATTGAAGGCCTTGATCACATAATCGCGGTAGGGGAAAATATGTTGATTTTGATCGCCGTGGAAACCCACGGTATCCGAGTAACGAGCAACATCCAGCCACGCCACCGCCATACGCTCGCCATATCGAGGAGAGGCCAGCAGCCGGTTTACTTGTTTTTCATACGCATCTGCTGAGTTGTCTTTGAGGAAAACTTCCATTTCATCGATCGTTGGGGGCAACCCTGTTAGATCTAACGATAGCCTGCGCAGGAGGGTGCGCTTGCCTGCAACTTTTGCGGGAGCTATTCCCTTTGCCTCAAGCCGCGCGAGGATAAAGTGATCGATCGGGTTAGCCACGAAATCGGCGTGCTCCTCGAGGGTTGGCACGGGTGGGTTTTTGATTGGATTATACGCCCAGTGGTTTTCGTATTTAGCGCCTTGCTCGATCCATCGTTTGATCATTGCCTTTTCTGTGGCGTCTAGTGGTTTGTGAAATTTCACTGGCGGCATAACCTGCTCGTCATCAGCTGTGGTGATACGTTGCCAGACGTCACTGTTTTCTGGATCGCCAGGAACGATGGCAAATTTGTCAGATTCCTTGAGCTTGGCATAGGCGCCTTCTTCGGTGTCCAGCCTGAGGTCTGCCTCGCGGGTGTTTTTATCAAAGCCGTGGCAGGCGTAGCATTTATTCGAAAAAATCGGTCGAATGTGGGCGTTGAACGTGACAGTATCTGGGATTGCACTCCGCTCATCTATCGACGCCGTATCGGTGACTTGGCTCGCCTCTATCTCTTCTGCTGTTTGTTTTCTACAAGCAGGAGAAACAACTGCTATAATGGCGAGAGCAAAAGTAGATAATCTAACAACGATGCGCATGGTAAAATGATTAAGTAAACAACGGAATAGGGTATCAGCCAAAACAATATCAACTACGTGCTAACACAAGCGAATTTATCTTAATGAGTCAATAATACTGCTTACTTATATGAATATGTGGAAAATTCTCCGTTTATTATAATAGGAGCACTTGCTCTGGAGTGGTATTTTTCCAGATATGACTAAAGTGCGTCCAGAGCTGATTCAGGCTACTGAAAACAACTTGCCCAATGCGTTTCTCGAACCGCAATGGCCAGAGGATATTCCGCGTGCTTGTCCATGTTGTAATCGAGAACTTCATCCCAAAATCAACCTGAGCTATGGCTATGGGAGAGCTGGTCGATTCTGTCTGAAAACTGCCCACTGGATCACACTTCCTTGGGTGGTGGTTGTTTTTTTCATTATCCTTCCTTGGCTGATGAATCATGTAGGCACAGGAAACGGAGCTGGGTTTGCGCTCTGCGTGATGTTTCTGGTGCCAGCCGTTTTTTTTGCTGTGCTAGCACGCATCATGCCACGCACTCGGCGGGTGCAATGTTTCCCTTGCAAGTATTCTGCCGATTATTCCACCAAACAATAAAGCCTGCCCGCGTGCTTACACCAATGAGGAAAAGTTTCTGGTATTAAATGCGTTTTTTGGGCAGCACTTTCACAAGGAAACATCCCAACACAAACAAGCCCAAAACAATGGCGGCACTACTGCTTGCCAAACCATCACGGGGGAGCTGGAGAATGGCGATGGCGGCAACGTAGCAAAAGTAGAAAAACAACGCCAACGCGTGCTGGGTCAGCAGCAGAGAGCCCACAGCCACGGTGGTGAATCCCCCTACCAGCATCAGTGCATCACCAGCAAAGAGTCTGCCACCAACTACGCAACTTAGCATCATAAACGCACCTACCACTATCATGAGAACACCACTCCAAACGAAGAGAGGCTTTCGTTTTTTTCTTACTGCCTGTGCCATATTTACGGTGTGTTAGTGCATAAGAATCGCTACGATTGTTAGAAAAATTAACGAGAAAAATACGACGGAAGTTTTCCAAAATAGATGTGCCTTGCGCAGGTCCATAAAGAGGAATGCTACGAGGAGGAGTTTGACCAAAGCGAGGGAAATGATGAGCCACCCAGCCGATTGATTATTAGCGCTCAGCGCGGCGGTGATTGTTAGAACAATCAGGATCGCAAAGGTGATGTGAGTATTCATCGCTGTGTGTGCTTAAATTGTTAGGAAAGAAGATAGAGCGCAGGGAAGAGAATGAGCCAGATCAGATCACACATGTGCCAGAAGACGGCACCAGCCTCATAGTCGTCATGGCTGATAGATTTCTGTGTGTTGTTTAGCCGCATCATCATACAAACAAGAATGACCAAACCAACAAGAACGTGCATGACATGGAATACGGTAAGCAGCCAGTAGTAGGTAAAAAAGGTATCATATCCCAGCGTGAAACCTTGGGTTATTTTCTCATTATATTCTACCGCTTTGAGCACAAGAAACAGCAGGCCTCCAAGCATCGTCAGTGAGAGTAATTTCTTGGCACGGGCCGTTGATCCTTCCTTGAACGAGCTGACACTTAATGCCATGCAGTATCCGCTTGTTAGTAAAAACACCGTATTGATCACGCCATACAGAGGAGTGAGCTGCGCGCGGGATGTTTGGAAAACTTCTTGTTCTTCCCCCCCTGCTGCCACCAGCGCAATAATGGCGATACCAAAGGTGATCAGCTCCATGAGCACCAGCGACCAAATGAGCAGACCACCTGGTGGGTATAGGATGTGGTGCGGACCTGGGCTTTCTTCAGCCTTAATAGCGGCCTCAGTAGCGGCCTCAGTAGATGTGGCGGTGTCCATGAGAATTTAATTAGTAATTAGGCGGGAGAAGAGCTTACTCATCCGCTGGGTGAGCTGGGTGGGGGACTGCACCACATCGTAGTGATCCCGGCTAAACATCATCGGGAAGGTTTCGCTGGCTTGTTTTTCAATGGCAAAGGCGTGTGTTGTTAGGCCGTGAAGCTTTCCCGTTTCGATGGCTTTTCTTACATCACGGATACCGTAGGTTCCCTCGTAGCGATCGTAGTCACACGGGCGACCGTCGGTTACTAGGATCACGACCTTGCGGCTGGCATTTTGGTTCAGCAATAGCTCCTGCGCATGGCGTAGCGCGGGGCCGATGCGGGTGTAGCCTTGCGGCTGAAGTGCGCCGAAGTGGAGCTTGGATTTCTCCCATGGCTCGTCAAAATCTTTGAGCATTTCAAAGCGGCAGGAGCGGCGGGTGTTTGATGAGAATCCAGCCACTGCGAAGCTCTCAATACTGCCCTCGATGACCTCACCCACACAATAGACTGTTTCCATGATGGAGTCTAACACCCGCGCATCTTTTACCCAGGCGTCCGTAGAAAAACTTAGATCTAACAGCAAAACAGCGGACACATCGTGCACGTCCTTTTTCTGGTTCAGATAGATGGCCTCATCCGGTGTGTGGCCAGTGCGGAGCTGGACTTGGGAATCAACCACGGCATCGAGATCAAAGTCTGTCCCGGTGGGTTGACGTTTTAGTTTGAGGAACTCGGAGGTGATGGTGGCGAACTGCCGCTTGAGGGCGGCGACGAGGGCGGCGTGTTTTTTCTCCGTTGCTGTGAGCCACTCTGGGTTTTGCTCACGGTTGTGTGTTTCTTGCAGGTAGCACCACGCCTCCTTGTAGTGGCGTTTGCGGTAGTCCCACTCAGGGTAAGGAATACCGGCGGCGGGCTGATCCTCATCGTTTACTTCGAGGTGTAAGCCATCGAGAATGATATCGCTCCGGTAGATGGAACGGGGCCGCTCTTGTGAGCGGATCACCTCCTTCATTTCTACTTCTTGCAGTGCTTCCTCGTGCTCTTCTAGCTCATCTTCATCGTCTTTTTTTCTGCTCAGTCCGCTGGTTTCTTCGAGGCACTCGGCTTTTTCAAATGTATGGATTGGCATATCTGCGCCGGCTCCATCGTCTTCTGGATTAGGCAGCACCTCGACGTCCATTTGCCCTTTCCCCTCGATCTCCGTGGTGATCTCAACCATTGCCTCGTCTAGTTCTGAGGGGGTGGGTGTTTCCTGGTGGTTCTCGCTGCTGGCTTTTGTGTTTTCAGGTTTGCCGAGAACATCCCAGAGGGTGAGTGGGTGATCTGGGTCATTGATGAGTGATTGCTTGGTGAGGTTGATTTTTTCTCCCAAGCGGGGAAACTCCTCGGTGAGTGAGGCGGCGTAGTTTTCTAACAGACTTTCATCGCCTTGCCATTGATCACGGTAGGCGAGTGCTGCGAGGATGGTTTTTACCTCGTAGAGATGGAGGTTTCCTTCTGGAGTTTCTGCGGCGTGATAGTGCGGCGGCAGGCAGATGCGGTCCTGGGTGTAGAGGATAGTACTTTCCGTTTCAAAGATGCTGAGGTTCTGCCCAGATAGCATGCGGGCCAGCAGGATGAGGGCGGGGCGGTGGTCTGCTAGGCTGGCTTGCCGTTGCTCGCGCTCACGCTGCTGCGGCTTAGTCACAAGCCGCTGGTAGAGTGACTTGAGGCCAAGAAAGGTGCTTTCTTCCCATTCAAACATGGCTTTGGTGGACTCCTTGCTCTACGGTGGTTTGCAAAAATTGTTAGATACTAATCTCGATGAGCTGCTTAAGGGCGGCGGCGGCTTCTTCCTCATCGGTAAGTGGCTCAGCGATAGCTGTGATGCAGGCTAGGCGGGGCGGGATGCCTGAGGAGATTAACTTTCCAGCGGCAATCAGAAGCCTAGTAGAAACAGACTCCATCAACGATAGCTCCGTGAGCTGACGGATCTTGGTGCCGATGGCTACTAACTTTTTAGCGGTGGCGTCATCACAGCCAGACTCGGTGCTGACGATGGTGGCCTCGTTGGTTTCGCTTGGGTAATCGAAGGTTATACCGATGAAGCGTTGCCGGGTAGATGGCTTGAGCTCACGCAAGCTGCGCTGGTAGCCAGGGTTATAGCTGACTACGAGCATAAAGCCATCTTGGGCTTTGAGCCGCTCACCAGTACGATCAAGAAATAGCTCACGGCGATGATCGGTGAGCGAGTGAATCACTACGATGGCATCCGCGCGAGCTTCAGCGATCTCATCTAGGTAGAGGATGGTGCCTTCACGCACGGCGCGGGTCACGGGACCATCCACCCAGACAGTATCACCGCCTTGCAGAAGATGCCTTCCTAACAGATCCGTAGCGGAGGTGTCTTCATTACAAGCTACGGTGATGAGCTCACGACCGAGCTTCTCAGCCATGAACTCAACAAAGCGTGTCTTTCCGCATCCGGTGGGGCCTTTGAGAAGCAGAGGGAGCTGTGCCCCGTGGGCGTGCTCGCAAAGTTCTGTTTCCTTGCCTGTGGGCAGATAAAATGGCGTTGCCATGATAGAGTGGATTAGATGTTAGGCGTCTGCGGGATCATGACCGAGTGCTTCATCGGTAGGTTTACCGTAGCGAATGAAGTTCAGAATAAAGAGAAAAACACCGATGGTGAACAAGCCCGCTGCGAGGACGAGACCGAGGAAGTGTGGCTCAATCTCCTTCTGCACCTCTAGGAAATCAATTCCCGTGCGGCGCTCTAACACAACTTGGCTAACACCAGCGACGGCGAAGGCACCTGTCATGGATACCATGCCGATGTTAGAGATCCAGAACCCGTAGGTGGAGGCGGGAGTGTCCCACAGCTTCCGCCCTGTCATTAGCGGCATCGCGTAGGCGATCATGGCAAAAACAATCATGGCGTATGCACCCCAGAATGCGAGGTGACCGTGCATGGCTGTTACCAGTGTGCCGTGTGTCCACATGTTTACCTGTGGGATGGTGTGGGCAATTCCTAAGAATCCTGCCCCGACAAATGCCATCACAGCGCAACCGAGCGTCCAAGTGAGTGCTGTTTTGTTAGGGTGTTTGCGGCCGCCTTTTTTGGCCATTGCCATGGCGTAGATTGCCATTCCTAAGAAGGCGAGAGGCTCAAGGGCGGAGAAGATTCCACCGACGATCAACCAGTAGCGTGGCACGCCGATGTAGTAGTAGTGGTGGCCTGTTCCCAAGATGCCTGAGATAAAGGTAAGGCCCACAATGATATAGAGCCACTTCTCAACCACTTCACGGTCAACACCGGTGAGCTTGATGAGGAGGAAGCAGAGGATACCGCCCATGATGAGCTCCCACACACCCTCAACCCAGAGGTGCACGACCCACCAGCGGTAGAATGAATCTACGGTTTGGTTTTCAAAATCGATCATACCTGGCAGGTAGAGCAGGGCGGCGCAGAGTAGCCCCATGAAGAGCACGATGGCGGTGGTGGTGAAGCGTTTTCCGTTCCAGATCGTCCAGCCAATATTGGCTAGGAAGAGTAGTACGTTTACCACTACGAGGTAGTCTAACGGGCGTGGGATTTCTAGAAACTTCCGTCCTTCCCAGATGTTCATGTGGTAACAAACGATGGCGGTCACTCCTACGAGGAGGAATGAGACTAGCTGCACGTAGGCAAGCTTCGGCCAAGCGAGTTCCCGGTCTGATTCCTCTGGTATGATGAAGTAGGCAGAGCCCATAAACCCGAGAAGAAGCCAGACGACCAATAGGTTTGTGTGCACGGCACGGGCGGTGTTAAACGGGATGATATCGTGCAGGACATCATATCCCATGTGGGCAAAGCCCATGATAAAGCCGTAAACAATCTGTAATACGAGCAGGAGTAGCGCTGAGGCGAAGAACCAGTAAGCGATTTTTTGTGTTTTGAATTTCATGTTAGTGATTAGTTAGAAGTTCTGTGGTTGTGGTGGCTTACTTGTCTTTGGAAACGCTCATGAGGTAATCGACGAGTTCGTTAAGCTCCTCCTCAGACATCGGGATCTTTGGCATTTGCATTTTTCCTGCCTCCACTTTGCGTGGGTTGAGGATTTGCTCCTTCACGCCTTCGCGGCCTAGACGGGTGCCTACGGTATCGAGGGCGGGGCCGATGTTTCCACCCTGTCCACCTACGGCGTGGCATCCGGCGCAGGTTTTGGTGGTGAATGTCTCTGGCTGTTTGATTGTGCTGGTAACGGGTGGCGGGGTAGCTACCCGACCGAGCGGCGGCTCTGCGGGGAAACCATTGAGGTCCACTTTTCCACACCAATCGAGGAAGGCGATAACCTCCTCGATCTCTTTATCGGTGAAGTTGTAATTCACCATCTTGCGCTCACCTGGGAACATGGCTTCTGGGTCTTTGAGGAAGAGCTTCAGCCATTCCTTGCCGCGCCTGTCCACCACCTTGGTGAGCTCTGGTGCGTAGTAGGCGCCTTCACCAAATAAGGTGTGGCAGCCCATACAGTTATTTTTCTCCCAAATTTTTTTACCAGCGGTGACTTCTTCGGTAATATTTTCCTCATTGGTGAGGGCGGGAACCTGGCGCATGGAGTCCACGGTGAGGGCAAGAAATGCCGCCGTAAAGACGCCGGTGCCGCCTAGGAAAAAGGCTCGGGCTTGTGATTTGGATAACATCGATCTATGTGGGTATGGTTGTTTGTTTTTTGTTAGGTTCTTTACTTACTCGCTTGAATAATCGCCTGGATGGTGGCAGCGGGATCAGCGGTGAGACCTTCTTGGCGGTGGATCACCTCGCCTTGTGCATTGAGTACGGAGATGAGATTCGAGTGGGCGAAGTCTGTGCCTGTGGTCTTGCGGTATTGGATACCGAGGACGACGGCTAGCTCCTGCACCGATGAAGTTTCTCCGGTGAGCAGCGTCCAGCGTGAGGCGTTAATTTTATTTTCCTTACGGTACTCGCTGAGGCGCGCTGGGGTGTCTGTTTCTGGGTCAATGGAAACGAAGGTGAAGTGGATCTTGCTGCGCACGGCCTTTGGCAGGCCAGCCTCAATGGCGCGCATGTCAGCAAGCAGCTTTGGGCAAGCGAACTTGCAGGTGGAGTAGCCCATGGTGATGACTTGGATTTTCCCGCCGAGCGATTTTAGTTTGCGCTCGCTGCCGGTATCATCTTTCCAGGTTGCGTCTAACTGGTAGATGGAGTCTTCGCTTACCTCCCCTGCTGCCAGCTCATCGTGCTCAGAGCAGCAGGCACCTTTTTCCTCTACTTGTTCGCTGGATTTGGTGTCTGGTGTTGTTTTTTCTGTCTCAGATAAGTTTGACTTTGTCTGGCAGGCACAGGCTAGGAGTGCGGCTATAAGAGCGCTGGTGTATGTGATTGGTTTCATGGTGTTGTTTTTTCTATTTTTGTGGGTGTAACATCACGCGCGCAGCGGAAGCCGAGGTTCGCGGTGGTGTATTTGCCTTTGAGACTTGAGCGGAATGCGTAGCGCATGAAGGCGGCATAGTTGCGCACATCGGTGGCTGATAGTGCTCCACCGGCGCAGAAGAGATTCCGCTCGATGCCGGAGTCACCGCGGGATTCACCAGTGACCATGGCGTTATTAAAATCTTCATTCCACTCCCAGATCAGACCGTGCAGGGCGCGTACGCCGTAGAAGTTTTTGGGGAGGGTGTTTGGATTGGGTAATGGATTGACGGGTCTGGCAGCGTACCAGTTGAGAATGACTTTGGTGTAGTTGTCATCGGCGGTGGCGTCTGCTTTGTGGGCATCAGCCCGGGCGATGTATTCCCACTCATCGACGGTGGGGAGCCGTTTGCCTTTGGATTTAGCGTAGGCTCTGGCGGCAAACCAAGAGACGTAGGTTACGGGAGAATCTAGGTCTGTGCCGGGATCGGTATCGCTTTTCCAGTCTTTCAGGTAAGAGGCATCGGCAAAAAGTTTGGAGACTTTGCTGCGTTGCCAGCGTGGGTTTTTGGTAACGAAGTCTAGGAACTCTCGTTTGGTCACGGATATGGTATCCACTTTGAATGCAGCCACTTTGCGTGGTGTTTTATCCGTGGTGTAGAGGGGGATGTATTCTCCAGCGGGGATTTCTACCATGGCGGTATTCCCTGTGGATTCATTGTTGTTAGAAACATGAGAAGGATCCGCAACCACCGTAGCTCTTATGGCTAAGAGCAAGATGCTTGTGGCGATAACGGTGGTGCGGATTGTTTTCATGATAATTTCTGTTAGGTGTTAGGTTTCTTAGTGGCCTCCGTCTGGAGCTTTCACATTTTTGGCGCGGACAGCTTTCACCTCATCTGGTGTTACCTCGCTGCCGTTGTTATCCCATTGGCTGTAAACGTAGGTCAGCACGTTCGCTACATCCTCATCGTTGAGCCCGAGCTTAGGCATGATGCTGTTGAACTTCTGGCCATTGACGACCACTTCACCGGAGAGACCGTGGACGACTGCACTGATGGATTTCTCCTTACTGTCATTCAGGTAATCTGACTTGGCGAGTGGTGGGAATGCTGCGGGCACACCCATTCCGTTTGCCTGGTGGCATGCCATGCAAACGGCGGCGTATTTCACTTTGCCGCGAGCAATACGCTCTTCCTTGTTCTTAGCTGGGGCGGGTTTTTTGGAATCTTGAGGGATCTCTTGGATAGCGCCACCTTCTGGCTGATAGATGCGGTCGTCTGTCTTTCCTGAGTAAACGATTTTGTTTCTCTCTTTGTTACCACCGCCGGCTTTGATCATGCCGATGGCACCTTTGTTAAAGGCACGGAAGATGGAGTGATCCACGAGGATGAAGGTTCCTTCTGTATCTAGGCTGAACTCACACATCGCACTACCACCGGCAGGGATGAGTGTGGTCTGCACGTTTTTGTTAGGAGTTCCCCAGCCGCCTTCGGTGAAGACGTTGTCAAAGATTTCACCAATGACGTGGAAGGATGATACGAGGTTTGGTCCTCCGTTTCCTACGAAGAGTCTCACCTTATCGCCGACGTCTGCGGTTAGTGCATTATCACCTGTTAGGGCGCCTACGGAGCCGTTGAAGACAACGTAATCCGCATCTTCTTTGATGGCTTTTTCCATGCTGAATGGCTGCAAGCCAGCCTCGCCGTATTTACCTTTGGTGTAGAAATCACCTTGCATGACGTAGTATTCTTTATCGACTTTTGGCATGCCTTCCTTGGGCTCAACGAGGATGAGGCCATACATGCCGTTAGCGATGTGCATACCCACGGGGGCGGTAGCGCAGTGGTAAACGTAGATGCCTGGGTTCAGGGCTGTGAATGAGAACACAGACTCGTGACCAGGTGTGGTGAAGGATGCGGCGGCGCCACCTCCGGGGCCTGTGACGGCGTGAAGGTCAATGTTATGCGGCATCTTGCTGCTCGGGTGATTCGCTAGGTGAAATTCTACAAAGTCTCCCTCGCGAACGCGGATAAACTTACCGGGAACACTGCCTCCAAATGTCCAGAACGTGTAGTCCACGCCATCGGCCATTTTTTTAACAAGCTCTTTAACCTCCAAGTTCACAATCACCTTAGTGCGGTGTTTGCGGGTGATAGGTGGCGGCACATTGGGTGCGTCTGTTAGAACCGCAACCTCTTCTCCTTTGATTTCCTCAGAGAGAATGGCTGTGGTGCTATCAACGGCACTTTCAGAATCACTGGTAGTGGGATCCGCTCCTGATTTTTCACAGGATGTGGGTAGGACAGCTACTACGCTTGCTGCGAGTGCTGTTAGTACGTGTTTGGTGTATTTCATGTTTCTATTATTGGGTTAGAAAGAATAATTGATCTCTGCGGAGGCGCGGGTGACGTCCATTTGTGTGCCTTCGCCATCGAGATGGGCTACTTTGAGAATGAAGTTCGAGTTTTCGAAGAGCTTACGCTTGGCGACGTAGTCCAGCTCCCAGCCTAAGTTGGTGGAGTTATTTTCCGTCTGGTAGTGGTGATAAGTAAGCGTGTGCTTAAAACCTAATGCCTCCGTGCCAATCCATGCGTAGTAGTCTCTTAGGCCACCTGCTGGCGGAGTTAGAAAAGCATCGGCAAAGCCGTTAAACTTATGATTGGTGCCGAGCGGAAAGCGGAAACGCCCCCCTTTGCCATCACTGGTGATAATTTCTGCACCTGCGCCGTAGTGGCAGCAATCACTCGTCACGCCTAATTGGGCGCGGAAGTATTGCTCTGAGTAATCCGTGGGGTTATCTCCAGCATCACTTTGGGTAGCGATGGTGATGAGATAGTTGAGGTTGTTAGACGATGATAGCTCACGCGTTCCCTGAAGTTCTAGGCCGAAGGTGTCTGACGAATTGGCGGGAGAGTTATCAAACTCTAAGAGGTAAGCGAAGGCTCGCAGGGTGTGGTTTGCAATACCGCTGTAGGCAATGTTGATGAGGTGGGAATCGCTATCCCACTTCTCAAGTGCTGTGGCTGGGGCATTGGTGCCAAAGATGCGATTAACCTGATCAATGTAAACGTAATTGATTGTGAGGTCTTTGATGCTTTTGTTTTCTATCCGGACGGCATCATACGTTTGGTCATTTTGGCGCCAGCCCACAGCACCGATGAAGCGTTGATCGTCTAGTGTGATGGCTTGGCGCCCCACCGTGATGATGGTGCTTATAGCATCCCACTGATAAGAAACTTGGAGTCTATTCAGCTGAAAATTATCTGGATCTGCGATGACGGCGTGGTTTGCGGGAGGGAAACCAGGGAAGGGGCGATAGTGGCCACTGTCGGTTAGCACCCATGTGTGCTCCGCTTCAGCGAGGAAGCTGAGGCCGTGAAACGAATCCGTCTTTATTCCAAACCGAGTGCGCAGTGAGCCGAGGTTTGCCGTGTCTAGCCCGGGTGCTCCAAAGTCCGCGTAATCGTAGCGGAGGCGGGCTGTGCCAAAGAGGTGGATACTGTCTGATACCGAGCCTGAAGATTCTTTTATGGGTAGTGCAGAATCCACTGAGGGGGATTCGGTGCCGCCTGTTGCCTGCTGGGTGGCTATTGCTGCACACACTGCTAGTGTGGTGGGTAATAACTTAAACCCATGTATGTGGCTCGATGTCATTGTTCTTTTTTGCTGCGGCGTTTTCATTGTGTGTGTGTGCTAGTTGGTTTTGTACCTTGGGCACCTTGGTTTCTTTTGCTGTGTTGATACGGGCGAACCATGATATATACAAGAATAAAATATCTTTTATTCTATTATTTAGTTTGCATATTTTGCTTTCCTTGTGTTGGTTGTATTTCGTGCGTGCGGGCGGGGAAGAATTCGTTCATCCTCCTTGCAGATAGAAAGGAGACGATGCTGCAAATTGGAAAAACAGCCCAGAATGCGATAGCTGCGATGAGCTATTTAGCGGAGTGCCACCGAGACAAAAAAGGTTTTGTTAGCTCGCAGACGATTGCTGATGCGCGGAGCCTTTCCAAACCTCTGGTGGCTAAGATTATGACGACCCTTTCTCAGCAAGGTTGTGTCAAAGGGACTACGGGGCCAGGAGGTGGATATGCGCTGGCTAAGGAGCCGGGTAAAATCAAACTGTTAGATGTTGTCTCTTGTTTTGAGCTACAGACAAAGCGTGTGATGTGCCCCTTCGGTGAAGACTGGTGTGGCAACAAAGAACCCTGCCCGTTGCACGATGAAATACTCGCTTTGTCTGAAGACATGGAAAGGTTTCTAACAGAAAACAACTTCGGTGGCTTCGCCGAGTGACTACCAAGGACGCCAACTGTTAAAATTTTTTGTTAGGAAAATCAATCTAGCTCATATCAAACTTATTGCCGATCCAGATGATGGCGGCTAGCAGCGCGAGTATGACGATAGTGATGTAGCCAAGCCCTACCGTGTATTGCGCCACTAGCGTAAGAACACCAAGCGTAAAAATGGTCAGTGGGAGTTTACGGTTATGTAAAACAAAACTCACGCAAACTCCTGCTAACCAGGCGCCTATGGTAAAAAAAAGCACGGATTGTTAGATCGTTAGGTGTTACTTCTTGAGCAGTGCTCTGACACCTTGCTTTCCTGAGCGCACTTTCTCTAACAACGCCTTCATTTTGGCTGCGCGTTCGGGGTACTTGGTGATGATGTTGTTCCGCTCATCGACGTCTTTGCTGAGATCATAGAGCTGCCCGCCGCTGGCAGGTTTCTTTCTTTTTGCCTGTTTTTTGCGTGCTGGGATGTATTTCCAGTTGCCTTCGCGGATGGCTGAAGCGCCGGATTCCTCAATGAGAATTTGGGTTCCTTTTTGATCTTTTCCTAATAGAGCGGGCATGACGTTGCGGCTATCAATGCCTTGGGTGGTGTCAAGTTTGATGCCTAGGAGGTCAGCAAAGGACGCCATGAAATCGATCTGATTAATCATCGCGGGTGAGGTGCCTGGTTTGATTTTTCCGGTCCAGCGGACAATAAGGGGGACGCGTGTGCCGCCTTCATAGATCTGGTATTTTCCGCCACGGTATGGGCCTGAGCCATCGTGGCCACGGTCTGATTCCTTGCTGGATGTGCGCACGGTGGTGCCGTCTGCGTAGCCATCGTCATAGACTGGACCGTTGTCGCTGGAGAAGATCACGATAGTGTTATCGGCGAGGCCGTTTTCTTCCAGTGCTTTGAGGATTTCTCCTGTGCACCAATCGAGCTGCACCATGGCGTCACCTCGGTATGAGAGCTTTGATTTTCCCCTGAAGCGTGGGTGGGGTGCGCGAGGTACGTGGATGTCAGCGGCGGCCCAGTAGAGGAAGAAGGGTTGTTTGTTTTCCTTGCAGGTGGCGAGGTATTTTTTTGCTTGGTTTACAAACTCATCAGCCATGGTTTCATCGTTCCAGAGGGCGGATTTTCCCCCCCATTGTTTGCCGATGCGGCCGATGCCGTTGATGACGGAATTGTTGTGCCCATGGGTGCTTTGGTAGTAGGTCATAGCGGAGCGATCTTGGCGGCCATCAGGATAGACGGTGCCCTTGAAGCCTTCCGGTTTTTTGTTTCCAACGTAGAGTGGGTCCTTGGGATCAAGATTACGCACGCGGTGGTTCTCTAAGTAAACGCAGGGGACACGATCATTGGTGGAGGGAAGTAAGAATGAGTAATCAAAGCCGATTTCCAGTGGTCCGGGCTTTACGTCAGCGTTCCAATCGACGGGGGTTTTTCCATCGCCGATCCCGAGGTGCCACTTGCCGATGACGGCTGTTTTATAACCCGCTTTTTTGAAGAGCTGCGGAAGGGTAAACATGTTCGGCTTGATTTTCATAGGCGCATTAGGCGGAAGCACGCGCACACCGTGACGGAATCCATGAATCCCTGTAAGCATCGAGAAACGCGAGGGGGTGCAGGTGGATGCCGAGCAGTGGCCATCAGTAAAACGGAGACCTTCTCCAGCTAACTTATCGAGATGAGGCGTGGGAATGAGCTTGGCACCATAGCAGCCGAGATCGCCGTAGCCTACGTCATCTCCGTAGATGATTACGACGTTAGGCTTGGTATCGGCATAAGTTGTTAGACTTAAGAGGCAGGTGGCAAGAAGGGATGTAATGTGGCGTTTCATGGAAATGCTATAATGGTATAAGTGAGTTTTTTAGAGGCGGGGTTCTGATTTAAAATTATTTCTTAACAGCTGGGGCGGGAGGAGGTGTGCCATAGGCTACGAACTTTGATCGGGAAGTTTTACTGGGAAGTTTGAAATCGTAAACACCAAAGCCATCACCACGTTTGCTGCGGTAGCTTCTCCCCTTGGTGGCGCCTGCCATGACGTGACGGCCGTCTTTTTCTTTGCCGAGGTACATGGAAACATGGGTGATTTTTATCTTTCGTCCATCGGTGGGGGTGTAGGTGCCGGACCAGAATAGTAGGTCACCGGGCTTGAGGTTTTTGAAATCATCATGATCTAAGCTGGTGGCTGCCTTACTGACCTTGTGAAGGTTACCTTTTGATTCTATCCACAGGTATTGTTGGGCGGAGGTGCGTGGCGGGCGATAGCCGATTTTGCGCAAGCTATAATACATCGCCCCAGAGCAATCAAAGCCACCTGATGCTGGTGAGGCACCGCCGAATTTGTACTTTAGCCAACGATTCTTTGGGATCGCATTGAGCACGCCCGCTACCAGCTTTTGCCGCTGCTCTGGTAGCTCCGCAAACGCCGGCAGGGTGGATGGCTTGATGCTGGCGGGCTTATGGTAGGTTTTTCCTTTTTCTGTGTACTGGATGGCTTGCGCACTTGCCAGATGGCTAACTAAAAACATCATACACAGAGTTAGCAGGGGTGTTCGGGTGTGTGACATTATTGCTTTGTTAGAACTTCTTGCGGACAGCCAATGCGCCAAATGATCGGGAGCCGTCTTGTGTTTTAAACCGCTCGGATTCCGTCGTGTGCACATAACTAAATTCCCAATCCCGAAAGCGCACACCGAACCCGGCGTACATTTCAAGCACCCAAGGTCTGCGTTCTACTCCGGTATCAAATTGCCTGAAAACTGGTCCATCAAGCGTGATGTCATGGGCGATGGCTTTGCCGCGCGCGC
The DNA here is from genome assembly GCA_049609505.1 of Akkermansiaceae bacterium. GTDB lineage: Bacteria > Verrucomicrobiota > Verrucomicrobiia > Verrucomicrobiales > Akkermansiaceae > Oceaniferula. The sequence continues at coordinate 20,225 of JBMYYO010000030.1, forward strand.
CGGCGATGAAGTAAAACGACCAATCAGTTTCATTCTCTTTCTCACCCGCGTAGAGCTTCTGGGTGTGGGCGGTGGGAGTGAGGCGCGGGTCTGCAAACTCCACGGGAAGATTCCAGCCTAAGCGAACCATAAAACCAACGTGGGCGCTAGTCATGTATGTCCCCAGTGCGTAGCCCGTCTCATGGAAGCCATCCATGTGAAGGCCTCCTGGGAGTTTCAGCTTGGTTAGCTCCGTCCATCTTCTGCGTTGGTTGAAAAATAGATTGATGGTGACTTCATTGGGCATCTGGCTGTCCCATCCTTGGAACTTATCAATGTTGCGAATATCGTGAATGTAATCTTGTGTATCCTCTGCAAACGCATGAGGGCCGACGGTGCCGATGGAGAGTTCTATTGAGTTCAGCGCATATTCATCACGGGCGTGTAGCGAGATGCCAATACTGGTCCACCCAACATAAGGGTGCTCGCCTGGAGGGGGCGATGTCGTGGTGAGAGTGGTGGGGGTGAACATCAATTGGCTCAGCGAAAAACCATAGCTGTAGCGCACTTTTTCTGGGTTTCTAAACCCCCAGATCTTTTGCAATGGATTGTTCCCACTGCCACTTGCAGAGAGGCTTTTTAGGCTTCGCTGCACAAATGGTATATCAATCGCGGGATGGCTTTGGCTCATCCATGAGAGGCGTACGCCGTTGGTGTATCCTTCATCCGTGCCAGTGAATAGATCGTTGTCAAAAAACAGAGTGAAATAGCCACTATCACGCGCTGGGGAGGCGGCAATGTCATCTAACGGAATGCTCTCAGTGGTGGTTGCCGTTTCTGTTTTCCCCGCTGGGGTGCCAGAATGTGCCCATGATGCAGCCATGCACAGGGCTGCGAGGCACGCAGTTGTGGATGATAAGACGTCGCTGGATTTGAGGGTAGAGTGCATGGTTGTTGTTGGTGCGGTTGTCTCATGGTTACGCATGAAGCGTCACCCATATTTCGCCCGCTTACTGGGGCGGGAGGATAAGCTCATCCCCCACTTTGACGTCCACGACGCCACCTGGGTTGAGCAGGGGCTCTGCAAAGCAGTTTGTACCATCCACGCGGGTCACTTCGATCAGGCCGATGATACCGGTGCCTCGGCGAATTGCTAGTCGGGTGCCTTCGCGGACGTTGGGGCGCTTGGTTTCCACGATCACTAATTCTGGCGTTCCGGCGGGTGCGTGCACCTGCTTGACCACACCCATAAGTAGGGCTTGTGTGATGAGTTTCTCACGCTTCGCCGCCTTGCTGTGACGCTCGACGTGACGTTTATTCATAGCGAGGGTTTCGTCCTCGGCTTGCTTACGCTTGCGGGCCTCTTCCTCGTTTTTCTCTTTGAGCAGCCTGTTCTGCTCCTTGAGTGCTTCCATGTCTTGCTCACTGACGCTGGGAGGAGTCTCAATGGGGGTAGTGGGAGTGGCAGCTGGCTGACCAGTGCGAGTGCTCGTGAGCTCTGCACGGAGGCGTAGATTCTCATTTTGGAGGTCAGCATAGCTGATCCGGCGCTGGTCGCCCACCTCGCCATCTTTCATTGCATTAAATGATAGCAGTAGCGCCATCAGTAACATCGCAGCGGTAGTACCTAGCAGAATTTGGGTAACGTTCATGGCGGGAACCTGCAACAAAACCAGCATTTCCACAAGCCATAATCCACCTCCATGCAAATCATCGGATCGGGCTTGAATAATGTATTAAAGCAAGACAAAGTATCTTCCATGATGCGTATGGCGGTCTTGGGAAGTGGGAGTGGCGGTAATGCCACACTGGTGCAATGCGGCCAGACAACGCTACTTGTGGACGCTGGACTCAGCGCCAAACAGCTCTGCCTGCGTATGAATGCCATGGGTGTGGATCCAGATTCTCTGGATGGAATCCTCCTCACTCATGAGCACAGCGACCACGCCCGTGGGGTGGACGTCCTCCTGAGAAAGAGAGACATTCCCGTTTATGCTAATGCCATGACCCGTGAGGCGCTCTCACATAAAATGACAAGCACCATTCCGTGGCGAGTGTTCCGCAGTGGGCAGGATTTTTCTCTTGGGGAGCTAGATATCCACGCGTTCCGCATCCCTCACGATGCGGCTGAACCCGTCGGGTTTGTGCTGGATAGCACCTTCGCTCGGCTCGGCATGGTGAGTGATGTAGGCCACGTTACTCAGCTAATGCGTGAACGGATGAAGGGCAGCGATGCTATCTACATTGAGGCTAATTATGATCCCATCTTACTGGAGCGTGATACCAAACGCCCCTGGGGAACCAAGCAACGGATCGCCTCCCGCCACGGCCACCTGTCCAACGCGCAGACCGCTGAGTTTCTCCGCGAGATCGTATGTGAGAAACTCAAAGTCGTCATGCTAGCCCACCTCAGCTCTGATTGTAATTCTCCTGAACTTGCCACCAAAACCATCAGAGATTCCCTCCTCACCAGCCCGCATCCTTCTGCGGATGTGTATTGTGCCGCCCAGCACCAGCCTACTCAATGGGTGGAGCTAACCCCCGCCGCCAATCCACATGCAGGTGCTTAAAAAAAACTGGATCCCGCTCTACTTAATAATGTGCTGCGGAATCGGTTTCGGAGTCTGGCTTGCTATCAAACAAGATCCGCAACCGTCTGCCACCACCACCGCTCAGACGGAAAGTTCTCAGGAATGGCAAGACCAAGCAGCTACCGCTCTCGGCAGCTACCTCAGCGCCACCAGCTATGATGAGAGAATAAAATGGGTAACCCCTACCAAAGAAACTCGCGTAATGATGAGGCGCAGTGAGTTCCAAAAAGACCCCCAGGACGTCGTTTCGCTTAGCGGGTTCACGGTGAAAACACTCCCGAAAAGCTTCGAAGAGCATGGGGTTCTTCTGATGTATTATCAGCGGCCCAGCACCTTGCCGAACGATGCTGTTTTCCGCCCCATCGTACCCATGCGGGTCAGTCTCGCTATCGATTCCCCAGAGCCTCTCGACCAAGCAGCAAAGGAAGGATACCGACGTAGAAAACTCCCTCAAAACGTCTGCGCCTTCTTCAAACTTAACGAAAACAAGCAGCTCACCCTAGATTGGCCAGTGTTTGTGCAGACCCGCTACCGGTTAGTCCAACGGCATTTTGACCGCCATCACCCGCACGATCACACCACCTTTCGCCTTATGGTGCGCCGCATGTCCCCCACCATTCTCAAGCACAACTATCAACCACTCGCCCCTGATCATGATTGGTACATCGTGCACTGCCCCGGCTACGATCAAGAAAGGCACCCTATCGCCGTCAAACGAGGCACCCACGCCGCCACCATACTTGAAAAACGCTTCCGTGATTACCCAGTGGGCATCCACGCTATCACCGCCCAAATCGGCTGGCTGACGGAAAACGGACAACCGCTCGCACTCATGGAAAAAATCCATTGTTTCGAGTTTTTCGGCCTAAACAACTAGCCGACCCAACAGATTCCCGCGAAGCTACCGGACAACCCTTCGCATCGGTATCATATTCGAGTAATCAAAACCTTCTTTTTTAAAGAAATTCTGTGCTTCAGCACCAATCTTGTCTGTAAGCAGGGTAATGCGCTTGAAGTTTTTCTTCTTTGCAAAATCTACCACGTAATCAAGCAAGAGAGATCCATACCCCTGCGCACGGTGAGTAGGATGAATCACAAAGTCCTCCAATAGAATGACCATACCACCCATCGCGGTCGAGATTGTAAACAAAAGGTTCACCATGCCAATAATGCGATCATCGTTCCTCAGCACAAAAACCCGCCCACGATGCGGCTGCTCCAAAATCATTACCAAACCTTGCTCCTGCACCTGCCGATCCGCCTGAAAATCATCCTGCAGCTCCATGAGCTCCACCAGCAGCTCCACCAGCATCGGCAAGTCTTCAATCGTTGCTGGTTCCACGCGAACCTGATCTTTTCCTACCGGAGAATCGCTTGATGACGGGTGTGAAATCGACATGACACCTAGGAAATACCACCATTTTCGCCGCTGGATAGAAATTTTTTAAGAAAAAACGGCAAGAAAACGAATGGTGGGTTGACAAGTGATAAAAATTCACTAGTTTGCCCGCCCAGCGCGAATTGCTACGAGAGAATTTTTTCAGACCGAGGCATTCATACTCATTCATTTATTCGCACTACTGCATTTATCACCGCATCCCACCGCATTTATCTCCTAACTTTCTAACCACTCTCAACTGACTCATCATGAAACGCACCTATCAACCATCCAAGCGCGTCCGCAAACGTCAACACGGTTTCCGCGCTCGCATGAGCACCAAAGCTGGCCGTGATACACTACGCCGCCGCCGTCAGAAAGGCCGTAAGCGTCTCCTGCCAAAAGGTGCCGAGATCCAATACAAACGCCACATCAAGCAGCACACCAAGGCTGCTTAATGGAGTTCTGAGAGATCAAACTATGCTAAGCATCTGCGGAGCAAGCGTGAGAAATCACTCATCACGAGCCGCAGACCAGTCATAGCACTCCCTTTAACGGCCACCATCAGGTGGCCGTTTTGCCGTTCTACTGACTACCACTCCAAACCCACGTTGATTACTGATGCGCCTTCGCAGGAAATACAGCATGACCCGTCACTCGGAGTTCGGCCCCACCAAGAAAAACGGAACAGCCAAAGGCGGCTCATACCTCGTTCTCAGCAGCCTAGAGAAGCCTGATCTCCCACACCATAAAGTAGGCATCATCGTTACCAAAAAAGTAGGCAACGCCGTCGTCCGTAATCACCTCCGCCGCCGCATCCACGCCATCATCACCAAGCACCTCTCAGAAATACCAGGCCGCCGCTACATCGTCACCATCCTCCGCTGGCGAGCCACCGATGCCACATTCCAAGAGCTGGAAAAAGACTGGCTCAAGCAAGCACGCCGCCTCGGCCTCCTCCCCCCACACCAGCAGCACAACGATACGCATTCCACACCTTGAAAACCTTGCGTCATTTTCTAACTCTGCTAATCACCATCGGCATACGGTTTTACCAACGGTTTCTCAACCCCATCCTCAAAGCCATCGGTGGCCCGAACTGTGGCTGCCGATTCTCACCCACCTGCTCAAACTACTTCCTACAAGCCGTCAAACTACATGGTCCATTCCGTGGATCATGGCTCGGCACCTGCCGGATCTTCCGCTGCCATCCATGGGGTGGCCACGGCGATGATCCAGTGCCAAAAAAAACTCCCCCACCCACCCCCTCAAAAAACCCCTCAAAGGATTAACATCCCACACTTTCTTCAACCTTCAAACTGACCACTTCAAACTAATATATCATCATGGACCGCAAAGGATGGATCATACTCATTATCTGCTCACTACTCATCGTTCTCAACGTCACGATGGCGCCCGATCGCCAAAAGGAAGAGGACAAAGACACAGGTGAAAACACACCCAAAACCACTGAGAAAACACCGGGTGAACTGCCCAAGCCTCACGGCGATCCAACCGCGCCGACCCATCCCACAGGGCAGCCGCCATCCATTCCAGGACTCACTGAAGAACACATAGAAACCGTTGGTGAAAACACCTTTAACCTCATCACCGGCAAAGACGGCAAAGATGTTGTTACCTTCACCATCACCTCCAAAGGCGGTGGTATCAAATCCGCCGAGCTACACGATCAACACGTCGTTGACAACAAGGAGCAGCACATCTTTCTCAATGAGAACTCCCCCGCCCCCATCGGCGCACTCTCGCTTGATGGCGATTCCTTCCTCATGTCTAACTATGACCTCGTGGAAAAAACCGACGAGCAAGCCATCTACGCACAAGCCAAGCTTTCCAACGGCCTCTCCATCGTCAAGCGCTGGGCACTCTCACCCAAGAAAAAGCGCAAGTTCGGCCCCACCGCCGGTGACCCATGGCTGATCTACCTCGATGTCACATTTTCTAACAACGGCAAAGAAAGCATCAACCTCGCAGACTACTCACTCTACGCAGGTGCCTCCACACCCCTCCACCAGCGCGAGTGGGAGAACCAAGGTGGCGCCTACTACCTCGATAACGGTAGATTCGAGATCGAGGACAGCAATTGGTTTAAGAAAAGCATGTTCCACTCCGCACGCCCAGTCTGGAACGCCAGCGTAGAACGCCTGCAATACGCAGGAGTTTCTAACCAATTCTTCACCACCATGATCCGCCCTGAGGAATCCACCAGCTCATCCTTCTGGGCAAAGGCCTCACCCGTCAACCTTGAGGGAGGCGATCCGGAGAAACCCAAAGCCGCCGTGCGCGCTGGATTCTCACTTCCTACCCGCACCCTTGGCGTTGGTGAAAAAGCCACCCTGCGCTACACCATCTACACCGGACCCAAGGAATACTCCGGCGTGCTGCGCAAACTTTACTTCGATAACGAAGAGGCACAGCAAGCTGGATTTATGAACTCCGCCCCCGCTGCCAAAGTCATGAACTACGGCTGGTTCTCCTTTGTTTCCGTTCCCCTGAACCGCATCCTGAACTGGTTCCACAACGTGATGTTTTCCAAGTTTGCTGATAACTGGGCATGGGGCCTCTCCGTCATCGCACTCACCATTCTTATCCGCATCTGTATCTGGCCGCTGCACAATAAATCCACGCGCACCATGAAGCGCATGAGCAAGCTGCAGCCCATTATGAAAGACCTGCGTGAGAAGTACAAGGATGATCCTAACAAACTCAACCAGGAAACCATGAAACTCTACCGTGAGTATCATATCAACCCAATGGGTGGATGTTTGCCGATGTTCCTGCAAATCCCGATTTTCTTTGGTTACTACAAAATGCTACAATTCGCCGTCGAGCTCCGTGGCGAGGAATTCCTCTGGGTGAAGGATCTGTCTATGCCAGACACCCTCACCACTATCCCCCTCCCGTTTAGTTTGCCCCTACTTGGCGATGTCTTACCCATCAACGTGCTACCTATCCTCATGGCAGTGACCATGGTGCTGCAAATGCGCATGACACCCAAAACAGGGGATAAAATGCAGCAGCGTATTATGATGTTCATGCCGCTGATGTTCTTCTTCTTCTGCTACAACTTCGCCTCCGCGCTCGCACTCTATTGGACGACGCAGAACATATTCTCCATCGGCCAAACATGGCTCACTAACAGAATGCCAGAGCCTGAGTTAGAAAAACGGAAGCCGAAAAAAGGAGGTAAGAAATCCTTCATGGAGCGCATGGCAGAACGCGCCGAAGACATGCAACGCGCCCAGCAAGCCGCGCAGTCAGGCAAGAAACCCATGCGCAACGCAACGCCAGACAAACCAAAGAAAAAGCGCAACCCAAAAACCGGAGGCTAACCCACCCCCGGTAGGGTCATCTCGCCGAGATGACCGCTTGATGAATCCGCTGGTGCTTATACCGGCGGCGCATTGCTGAATTTTTTGATGCCTGCGGCGCAGACAGAATTTACAGAATGTAACAGAATTTTTTGTTAAACCAC
>JBMYYO010000031.1:0-4224 GCA_049609505.1 Akkermansiaceae bacterium
TTCCTCATTATTCCCACATGAGAGAAGCAGAAGAGAAACAAGACCTAGGGTAAGTGCGAGAAATTTGCTCATGGCGCGACTATAATTAATTGAGCCGATGAATCAAGTGCTATTTTTCCAGCGGTTCGAAAAATCTTCAAAAACTCTAATAGGTTATACAAAACTCTGTGAATTCCCCAAGCTCAGATTCCACTGAAGCAACGGCCTCGTGCTGATCAATAATTCTGCGACAAATACTAAGTCCCAGCCCCATGCCTTCGCCCACATCGTTTTTTGTAAAAAACGGATCAAACACTTTCGCTTGGTCCTCCTTCGTCATTCCGCAACCGTTATCGCGAACGCACACTCGCAGTTTTTCGTTTTCGTCTTGTGAAATAGACACCTTAATGCGCCCCTCACTCTTCCCCCCTACTTCTATGGCCCGCACAGCATTTTGGAACAGATTAATATAGAGCTGGCAAAGCTGCCCCTCATTTCCTTCCACAATAGCATCACCATCACTCACCACCTCAAACTCAATCCCCGACAGGGAGTCACTACTCAACCTTCGTGCACTCTCTATCACGTCAACCATGTTGACACGAGTTTTTGCTACATGGTCTCCACGCGTAAACGCCCTCAAATCAGACACAATCCCAATCACGCGATCCACCCCTTCTTTAGCATCCCCCAGCACGTCAACAAAGTCCTCCTTCTCCTCTTCTGGCAATTGCCGATCAAAAGTACTTAGAGCATGGAGTGCTGTCCTAGCGTAGTTTAGAGGATTATTTACCTCGTGAACGATCCCGGCACTCATTCGACCAAGAGATGTCAACTTCTCAGTCTGAACAAGAATGGCCCGCTGCTCCTTTAGCTGCCCATAAGCATTTTCTAGTTGAATATTACTCTCATGCAGCTGCTGTTCAAAGTCGCTGCCTAATAGTAAGTTTTTAATACGGGCTTGCAGTTCAATCGTTGAGAACGGTTTTGTTATAAAATCATTCACTCCAGCAGCAAGTGCGCGCAAGCGAGGTTTTTCACTCGCTTGTGCTGTTACAAGAACAATGGGAATCCTGCTCAGCGAGCTATCAGCTCTAACTTTTGCTGCGAGTTCTATTCCATCCATATGGGGCATCATCATATCCAGCACTAACAGATCTGGCTTATGCTCTTGGATCTTGTTCCACGCATCCAAACCATCAATCGTTTGAATCACTCGATAATCGGAGTCTAGCCTCGATACGATAAACTTGCGCATGCTATCCTCATCATCAGCCACTAAAATTGTCTTATTACTGAGTTCTTTGCTCTCTTCTGTAACCACTGGAGGCAAAGACTGCGGTAACTCCACATCCTGTTCCGCAGTCGTCATAGGAATAACCGCTCCTTCCCAGCGAGCACGCTCGTTAAATTTTTCTAATACATCTTTCTCTTTATCTTTAACATCAAGATTAATCGCCTCCCTCTCCACTTCCACGCTAGGGAAGTTCACGGTAAAGATTGTTCCTTCGCCCAGCTCTGATTGCACAGAAACTTTTCCGCCCATACTATCGGCCAAGCTTTTCACGAGAGCCAATCCAATCCCAGCTCCCCTATGCTTTCTCTTTGCTGACATATCAGCCTGCCAGAAACGTACAAATACATTCTGAACATCCTCCTCACTCATACCCTGCCCGCTATCACTAACTGTAATGACCAATTCACGCGCCGAGGTAAGCCTCGCTTCTATTTCCACGTGTCCTCCTGACGGGGTAAACTTAATAGCATTCACCACAAGGTTGAGTAAAATTTTCTCTAAGCGATCTCGATCTAACCAAACACACTTCCCTTCAGGCACCATGTTTTTGTTGGAAAGGTTCACTCCTTTGATTGATGCTATGGAGTTAATGTTTTGCGTGAGACCAGAAATAAAGCTTGTCACCTCTATGGACTCAGGGCGTGGAGTTGATTCATCACTGTCAAGCTTCACCAGATCCAGAATATCGTTAATTAACCGCAAGAGTCTCAGAGCATTTTGCTCAATAATCCCCAACTGGCTGGTTAACTCATCGTCATTCTCATACTTTGATTGCATCCTTAGGTTTTCCGTCGGACCCAAAATCAAGGTAAGCGGAGTCCTCAGTTCATGGCTGATGTTAGCAAAGAAACGGGACTTCGTTTCATCCATTGCTTTTAGCCTTTTGTTATTCCCCTCTAATCTTAAATTGGCTTCCTCGACTTCTTGTATCAAGCAAAACTCCCTGAATCTACGTGCTCCATACATGTAATTACCCATGCAAACAATCGCTGCGGTAACGAAAACAAAGTACAGAGGAATAAACGATTCCCCCCATGTGCTGCCATAGCTCTTCAGAGTGAATGCAAAAATTAATAGTGATATAATGGCATTTACGACCCCATCCTTAAACCCCCATTTAACGATTAAAGCTGCTCCCATCAGCACTAGATTCAGCCCTGCATAATAAGGGGAATTTGCTCCATCCACCAAAAATATCATGTACGAAATAGAGATGAACGGCAACATGACCACCACATGCGTCAAGAGCCGAACCACCCGACTATCCTTTACATGCATCACAGTAAAGCCCAACACTAACATCATCATAGATGTTACTGATCGATTGTAGAAAAACTCCCACAACATCTCTGGGTAAACCACCTGATCCAGGGACATGCCTATCATCATGAAGACAGCTCCAAAAATAGCTGTCTTCTGACAATTCCCCCGTCGCTCTTCGCTTTCGAAGGCTCGATACTGGGTTTTGATATTGGGCTTAGCTTTTACCATCAAGTCATACTTTGCGGGAACAATACTTCTTTTTGAACCTTGCGCAGCTCAAGGAAAAGATTCACCCCCGTTTCATCCCTCTTGAGGTCAGATTGAAGCACGGTGCCATCTAACGGGATCAGGTCCAACATCTCCCAGTCACTGCGGTAAATAAGGTTCCATTCCAGCACATACTCCATCCAGCCGATACTAGGATTGGTGGATGCTACGTTAGTGACAACAAGTTTGCCGTCAGAGCGCAACAACCTAGCAAACATTTCAACTAGGCGTTTGCAGACTTTTTGGGACAAATAGTCAAATAGCCCCGCGCAATAGACGACATCGTAAGACTCCCACTCAAAATCCACGTCCCCCTTGCTCGCCTGCTTGAGTAGCTGGTGCACAGATCTCTCCACGAATTCAACCTTCGTGCTTCGGCCCATTTGAGTAATCATTCCGTTTAACAATTCCGCAGTAAAATCCAGCGTCTCTGAACTGAAATCTAACAACGTAAAATCACACTGATCACTAATTTCTTTATTTTTAATAAACCGTTGTATCTCCTGCGCTGGACCACAGCCCAAGTTAAGAACCTTCAGCCGTCTTCCTTTGGCAAAACAGCGTTGAGCCTCCTCATCAAGCATATTGACAAGATAGGAAATTCTGTTGCGGTGAGCTAGGACCGGAGCCGTTTCCAAGAATGCTCGGTTAAGCATTTTCGCATATAATGTTCCACCTTCGTAAGGGCTACGCAGCATCATATTTACCATTTCATAATCCCCCGCATAACCTAGCGGCTTAGAAAACGTCCGGTAAGTAAAGGGAGAGCATAACACCAAAGGGTGGATCTGGCGGCGCACGTAAAATTTATGAGAGGCCTGTTCAATAGTAGGAATCGAACGCGCCGAATTCTCAAAGCCCATCATCAGCGGATGGAACTCATCGACCATGCGCTGTTCAATTTTAGAAATCACATCCTTTTCTAGCGCATCAGGGTCTTCAGTGCTGGTAGAGCGTATGCCTAGATCAATTTGCTCAAGCCACCGTTTGACACCAATCAATAAGTTCTGCATGTCAGCCACATTGATCTTAAATTCTGTGGAAACATGATGAGCCCTTTTCCAGTCATCGACAAAGCCATCGAACTGCTTCACAAGTGATTCTTCTTTGCCGACCTGAGAGAGGAAATCTACTTCCTTCCAACCTCCCGAGAGTGTTGCCTCACAAACAATTTGCACGCCAGTGTTTACGATGCTTGAAACCACAGCATCGCCATCATAGACTAATCGTCCATTAAGACGGATTCGAAATCCACGAAGAACCTCAGACAGCTGGACTACGCTGTAGGGGTTATAGATTTCAAACGATATCGAATAGCGGCGCAAACGCAAAATGTTAGCACTCAGGGTGATACCCTGACTGTTTGCGAATTTGACACTGCTGTTAGTTGGGACGCTAGTTGGAGTTGACATTACACA
>JBMYYO010000031.1:4234-27122 GCA_049609505.1 Akkermansiaceae bacterium
ATGGGGTGGCATGCTGTCTCCGCACGGACTGCGGAAAATCTTGCCGTGATATGATTAGCAAGATCACATAAAATCGGAAAGATTAAAATTTAATAATTGCTAACAAATTCAAACACCATCATACATCCCTTATTATCAGGTTCAAATATCATGGACATTCTCTCCATATAAATGCATATTCCCCACACAAGACACACCCTTTTCTATGAGCAGACCACCAACACCAACACCATTCCACCGACAAGGAGATCGTCTCGTTCACTCCAATGGAACGGATCTCCTAGACCTAGCTGAGAGCCACAACTTTAGCGTAAAAAAAGTAGCTGCCGAGTTTGACCTTACAGTTATTCAGCTGCAACGCCACGTTGAGAACGCAATCGGACTCAAACCTAAAGATCTCTTTTGCAATCACCGGGCTCTGCTTGCCAAGCGTATGATATCAGACGGAGAAAACCTACATGATGTTAGCGAAAAATTAGGCTACTTATACTACAGCCATTTCTGTACAGATATTAAAAAATTCTATGGGATTTCGCCAAAGCAATTGGAGAAAAAATTACGTCCCTCTTAGGAAGGCTAAGCCGTCTGAATGGAAACAACATTCGACAACCATCGGTTAACGCTCCAATTGTTAACTATTCTTTACCTATAAGCTTGCTTAAATTTTCTGACATGGCAAGATATGCCAGAAATGAAACCATCAACAACGCAGGTTAATTTTTCAAGCATCACAAAAACGGCACTCGGGGCGGCGTCTTTGGCTTTTACTCTTCAGGCTCAGGCACTGGATATCAAGCTGGACTATGGCTATGATACCTCGACGGATAATTTTTTCGGCAACGCAACGGCCAAGGCCGCAGTAGATCAGGCAGCAGCTGACATCAGTGCTCTCATCACCACCCAATTCAGCGCCGTCACAGGAGGGGGCTATTCAGGCGTTGTAGGTTCCACTTCGGCTACCTTTGATTGGGAGTATATCTACAACAACCCTTCGACAGGAATCCAGCAAACATATTCCTCGCCAAATATTGCAGCCAATGAGGTAACTATTTTTGTCGGGGTCCGCGAACTATCAGAAAATACATTGGGACAAGGTGGCCCCGCAGGAGCTGGCTTTAACTTTTCAGGCGGCGGATTCAGTAGTGACTGGCAAGCTGCCGTAGCCGCCGCAGAGGCTGCTGCAAATGCTGAAATGAGCCGTGGCGCTGGGCCAGTGGTCAACACTTTTGCAGGTAGCAGCACTCTAGGATCTGCCACAGCGTTTTACACCATAGAAACAGGCATCGGCGTTGGCGCGCTATCGTTTGATGTGGACACCAACAACAACGGCACAATGAACACAGCAGCAGAGCTAGCTGACTATTGGCACTACGATCACACCACACCAGTTGCGGCTGGGAAAATGGATCTTTACTCAGTAGCCCTTCACGAGATGCTACACGCGTTGGGTATCGGGCTTTCAGAAACGTGGGATGACTTCATCTCCAATTCCACCGATTGGACCGGAGCGGAAGCTATCGCTGTCCATGGCACAGGCACAGGAATCATCGATTCTGGAGGAGGCCACATTGATACAAATATAAGCAGCTACAGCCTAGTTGACGGATCTCTTCAATATGCAGCCATGGGTCCATCCTTGCTGCCGGGAACTCGCCAAAACCTAACTGAACTTGACGCGGCCTTCCTACGGGACATCGGGCACACCACGGTCCCCGAGCCAAGCCATGCTGCATTGTTATGCATTGGCGCCGCTCTTCTCGCTCGCAGAAAGAGGAGTTAGCCCCCCTCCACAATCATCACGATAGCTTAGCGGCTTGCCACTTTTCCTCCATCGCACTCAAGTCAGCAGAGGAAATCGAGCTACCTTCCGCTTGCAAAGCAATATCCATAGCTGCAAATCGGGACTCAAATTTCCCATTGCAAGATTCTAACAAAACCTCAGAATCTAACTGATGCCTGCGCGCTAAATTCACCACAGAAAACATCAGATCACCAATTTCTTCGCTGAGTTTTTCCTTATTTCCAGACGCCAATTCTTCCTCAACCTCGGCGAGCTCTTCTTGGATTTTTGCTACGACTCCAGAATCATCTGGCCAGTCAAACCCCACTTTTGCAGCTTTCTTCTGGAGCTTTGCTGCCCGCAACATCGCTGGCAACCCCTTGCCCGTGTTGTGCAAATAGGGCTTCTCCCCATCCCCTTTTTCTTGGCGCTTAATGGCATCCCATTGGCTCAACACCCCCTCCGTGTCAGAGACAGCACTATCGCCATAAACGTGCGGATGACGCCTAACAAGTTTATCACTAACTTCGCGCGCAACATCATCAAAATTCCACCTCCCTGCCTCTTCTGCTAGCTCACTGTGAAATACAACTTGTAGTAAAACATCGCCTAACTCCTCTTTGAGATGATTCCAATCTTCGCGGCGGATAGCATCTACTGTTTCATACGTCTCCTCGATCAAATTAGACAATAAACTCTCGTGAGTTTGCTCAGCATCCCACGGGCAGCCACCTGGAGCACGCAAGCGGTGCATGATATGACGTAAGCGGGAGAGCTGGAGACCACTCTCTGAGCAGTTGATCATTTCATCATCATTCATCGTAATGTGGTGGTTTTAATATGGTGGTTTAATTGATCCAAAAAATCAATTTACTCGGCAGCTTTCTTGAGGATTTTTTTCTCTTTCTCTGTTAGACTCTGAATCCCTTCACGATTTACTTTGTCAAGAATTGCATCCACCTTGGTGTCATTGAGATCGATCTCGATACGGGGTTTCATTTTAGATTCCCGAGCTCTGTGCCTATCAATTGTTTTTTTGCGTTGTTGCTTCCGTTTCCGATCAGCACCACCACCAAGCCATGAGAGTAATTGAGGCTTTTTCATCAAGATAAAGCCTAGCAGAGCACCACCTAAGTGGGCTGCTTCACCCCCAGCATTTGGCAACCCAAAAACAACTGCTAAGCAGGAATACCCAAGCATCAGAAATGCAAGCACTCGGATACTCATTGGGAGAAAGAAAAATAGCAGCACTCTTAAGTTCGGAGCAATGAGAGCGACCGCAATCATCACTCCATAGACACCGGCTGATGCGCCTAACATATAGCGAGATACGTCCGAGTATGGAAAGAATCCTGGCAAATAAATCAGCAGAGTAAAAAGCAGCGGCCCCGCTACACCACAAATAAAATAGAAACCAAGGAACTTGAGACTCCCCCACCACTGCTCAACATAGCGCCCGAAAAAGAACAAGCCCAGCATGTTTGCGAATAAGTGTTGGCCGTCTTTGTGTAAAAATTGGCAGGTGATAATCCGCCAAATCTCCCCATGGTGAAAAGCATCTTGCACACTAAACATCCCATACCTCTTGGTGAATAGATAGTCCGTGCTGGTATTCCCAGAACCCGCGGCAACCAACTCCACAATAAATACGCCGATATTGTAAATCAGCAACCACTTCACCACCGGACTACCCACTAAGCTGTAGGGAGATCTCCCTCCGCTAGCTGGATGGTAGTTTCTATCAGCAAGTCCCATGCGACTTAGGTAACGCTCATCGACCAGATGTCAATTCAAGCTTTCACCACTGAAGATGATTTACCAGTCAACGTTGTAACCACGAGTATCCACATGGACAAATCCACTATAACGCCCCACTCCACCTTCAAACTTCCGTTTTTTCCTCAAGAAGCGAGCCACACTGGCAACATGCCAAGGCGAAACACCATGGAACACCACATCTGTAGCCTGATTGCTCATGTGATAAGATTTGGACTTTCCTCCTACAGCACGATTGTAACGAGGAGAGCGGTATGCCGAGATAATCGCTTTCACTGGTGCGCCCATCTCGCTGGCCATGCGATCAATCACTTTAAGAGTAGGCCCCATTTTTTTCCAAGTACTGCGCGGAGGCAAACTATTGACCACACTTCCACGAGTCTTAAAATGTGGTGCCAAGACCATGCGCGGCGTAATGTTCTTGAGGCGAAGGCTTTTTACATAGTTGGCGTAGCGGTTGACGTTTGAACCCTTTAATTTAACCCATGATTGAGGGATTCCTGGGCATGCACGGCTGCTGTAGCCGAACCATCCAGCCTCTGCCTGATCCAAGCCTACCATCATCGCCGCAGACGCAGTGCCAGCAAGACCTAGAAATTTTCGTCTGCTATAAGCCTTCAGGAGGCTTTCCGTGTCTTCTGTAACGATAATTGGTGACTTCATAAAGGCGCTGTTAGAATTTAGAGTTAATGCTTTATCATGCCACTCAGAGGACGGCAAGTTAAAAATTTAGTATTTCTTAACTATTTTTCAAAAACTTTAGCCAAAGTAACCGAACTCAGAATCCTTCCAAGAAAAAAAACCTGCACCTCGTAAAAGATGCAGGTTGGAAATTCGTATCGCTACTCTGGGCGACTGCGGAGCGGTCAGCTACTGACTTCTTTGTTGGGTTTTACCCTCTCCAATCCACGTTAGACCCACGAGTATCAATGTGGACGAAGCTGGAATAACGGCCAATTCCCCCACGGTAGAGACCTTGTGAACGGAGTTGTTTAGCAACATAGGCTGCGTGGTATGGAGAAACCCCATTAAACTTAAGATCCACTGCCATATTCTGCATGTGGTAGGAGCGAGACTTACCGCCCACGGCGCGATTATAGCGAGGGCTACGGTATGCCGATGTCACTTCTTTAAGAGGTGCCCCCATGCGGGTGATCATTTTATCCACAACTTTGAGCGTAGGCCCCATGTGCTGCCAGTAGCTTTTTGGCGGGAGAGAGTTACTAAGGCGACCTCGTGTCTTAAAGTGAGGTGCCAGCACCATACGTGGCGTAATATTGCGAAGGTTCAAGCTCTGCACATAGCGGGCATAGCGGAGAACGTCAGCGCCCTTGGCCTGTACCCATGCGTGTGGGATACCAGGCACTGGCTTGTTTCCAAACCCAAAGAAGGCAGCATCACTTTCTACTGAGCCAATAAAGATGCTGGCGGTAGTGATACCAGCCGTTACCATAAATTTCCGGCGGCTTGTGTTTAAATCACGCGTGATGTGCTTGGGAGCACTGGCACTCATTTCACCTACGAGTAAGGGGTCGCCACTTGCGGGAGTGACGATCGCGGAAGAGAATGAAGAAGTAGGTTTGTTTGTGAGTTCATCCATCGCGGCGACATTCTGGAGCATGTTCCTCAGCTTGACCAGCGGTTTTTTTCAGATCGCAGGTCAGTTTTCCCACTGATCCACCTCAATCCTAGGCCACACAATGGATGGGGTTTCCAAAAAAAATGAAAAAAATTTGCGAGTTCGCTCGTATTAAGCGGGTTAGAGTTCTTCCTCGTAGTATATTTTGACGTATTTGAGGCCTGTTTCTTCATCAACTCCTCGTTGAAACATCTCTTCATCGGCACCTTGAAAAGCGGGAGTGAAGGAAATATTGACTCCACAATCGAGCTTCATTCCGCTGCGGAACTTACTGCTGGCTTTTTTTGCGATTTTTTTAGCAATGGTAAATTGCTCGTCGAGTTTTTCATCCTCTTCTTCTGCGCCTTCATCATCGCCTCCGCTTTGGCGTCCGCGGTAGGAATCAAATTTCTCAATGAGGTCAGGCTCCTTGAGTGCTTCTTGCCGAAAGTTATCGAGATCAAACTCTTCCTTCTCTTGGAAGTAGTCCATGGTTTGGCTGGCGACTCGATGTTTCTGCTCAGCTCCCATTTCTTCGGGTAGCCCCTCCTTGGCAAATGAGACACACATATCCGCGTAGCGGCGCGTCATGTAGTCATCATTTCGGCGGAACTTAGCACCTAGGAAATCCCTCACCCAGAAGTGGGTTCCTGAGCTGGTTTTATCAAAGGTGTAAACGAGGTAGCCGTTGTCTTTTTCCGTGTCTATAATGAGGCAACCTTTATCGATTTTTTCAGGAGAAATTCCCTGGTGGGTGACGAGTGTTAGACTTCCATCGGTGTCTGTGATTTCTAGAAACGGCACACGGCTTTCTGACTTAATAATACTCAGCGCTCGGCAAGCGTCTCCGTTTACCAACACATCCTGCACCAAGGCGATGCAGAGATCGCCAGACTTGATGTTCGGGTGCTTGGAGATGTCATAGAGGTGTCTTGCCACTTTTTTGCCCTCGGCGAGCAAGGCATCTGGCCGCTCAAAACACTCCGCCGCACTTCGCCAAACTTCATTCATCTCAAGAGACGAGTGATGTGAGAGTGCTTTGCTCTCAAGATTCTGGAACGGCTTTAAAAATGACGGCGTAAGGATGCCTTCGTCCTCAGGGGAAAAGTGGCATAGCTCCTTGGAGGTGCGGAGGGGCTCATTGCGTAAAGGGTTCCCCACCCGAGCAAGCGAGAGGGAAACTAACTTCGCACGGCGGAAGTTGATGGTGTGGGACATGGTAAGGGAAAGGATAACCTAGCAAGATGGTCTATTATTTTTTCGCATCAATCTCTGCGGCATGCTGGCGGAAGTTTACGAGTTCTTTCTTAACAACAGGCAAGAGTAGATAAACACCTATTAAGTTCGGTAGAACCATCGCAAAGATAAGAGAATCAGAAATGATCACCACGTTATCCATGGATGCTACTGAACCCACAACGACGAATGCACAGAACATCACCTTGTAAAAAATGACTGCCGCCGGATTATACCCACCGCAGAGAAATAGCACTGCTTGTTCACCATAGTAAGACCACGATATCATGGTAGAAAATGCGAATAGTAAAACCGCTATGGCGAGCAACTTGGGGAACCATTTAAGCTGTTGACCAAAAGCACGAGAAGTTTTGACCACTCCTGAGATGGCAGTCACCTGCTCCATATCTACCCATAGGCTGGGGCCATCTTCTTGCCACACTTCACCGAATTTGCCATCGTCGGTTTTCTTGAGAATACGCATCTCTGCACCCTTCTCTAGATTTTTCACCGCAGGCTCCTCAATGGACGCCGCCGCATAGAGAGCCACCTGATCTTCTTTGGCCACACCATCCACCTTCCAAGTTCCTGTGATGATGAGAACTAACGCAGTCATGGTGCAGACCACCACGGTATCAGTAAATGGCTCAAGGAGAGCTACGATACCCTCACTGGCTGGCTTCTCCGTCTTGACTGCTGAGTGGGCAATGGGAGCGGACCCAATACCAGCCTCGTTAGAAAACGCAGCTCGTTTGATTCCCTGAATCAATACACCCACCATGCCACCGCCAAAGGCGATGGGACTAAATGCCCCCGTGACAATCTGAGAAAATGCATTACCTACATGATCAATGTTGGTAACGATAATAATGAGCGCGGCGATCAAATACATCCCACACATGAATGGAACAAGTAGTGAAGTCACTCTAGCTATGGAAACAATACCGCCAATAATAACCATACCAACAATGATGGCTAGAATCACACCAAACATCAGCTTACTCTCGGTGAACACACCAAAGGAGTCACTAACCTGCGTGGCGGCTTGGTTTACCTGGAACATATTCCCAGCACCAATCGCACCACCAATGCACATGATGGCAAAACAGATCGCCAAACCCATGCCTAGTGGCCCTAAGCCTTTTTCACCCAAGCCTCTGCTAAGATAATACATGGCACCACCTCTGACTCGCCCTTCAGAATCAATCTGGCGAAACTTCACACCCAAGGTGCACTCACAAAACTTAGTTGTCATTCCACAGAGTCCCATCAAAATCATCCAGAACGTGGCACCTGGACCACCAATACCAACAGCCACGGCAACCCCCGCGATGTTCCCCAAACCAACAGTAGCGGAGAGTGCTGCCGTCAGTGCCTGAAAGTGGGTAATCTGACCAGGAGCATCTGGCGAGGTGTATTTCCCCTTAACCGTGCGCATCGCCAACCCAATTGATGTCAGGTTAATAAACTTAAAGTAGATCGTGAGAAAAATAGCCGTGCCTCCGAGAACAACTAAGACAATCGGCAAAAAATTCCCCTGCACTTCAAATCCAAAAAACACCACCTTCTCAATCCCCTTGGCAATTGGCCCCAGTGCTTGATCAATCTGTTTGTCCACCTCCCCTGCCATCGCAGTGCCGAGCATGAAGGGTAATACAAACAAGAAACTCAGCAGGCGAGAAAGGCGGGATGTTTTCATAGATGTCAAATAGGTGGTGGGTTGGCGGTGCTGTATGCAGACTCGGCACACCCTGCCAAAGCATAGCGGGATGCTACAAGGCTAAACTTGGCAGACTGATTACTCCGCTGAGAAGTTTACTTCCCTATGGCCTCCACAATCGCCTTCACCAGCCCCCGAATACTGTGCTCCTCAGCCTCGATCACTTTGGTTTTACCCAGTTCATTGAGCTTAGCGGTGGTGATGGGGCCAATGCTTGCCGCTTGGCAATCCTCAGGCCATGGGAGATCCAGATCATGGAAATATCGCGCCGTTGAGGTGCTGGTAAAGGTGACAAGATCTGCTCCCTTTTCTTTGAAACGCTCCGCCGCACCTGTCGGATCATCCGTTTCCGGTTGGATGCGGTAGGCGATGCATTCATCAACGATAGCTTGCTGGGCATTGAGCCCCTCAGTAATGACAGGTCTGGCATTCTCCGGCCTCACCCAGAGCACCGTTTCATTGTCCACATCATGATCAGTTTTAAACGCCTCAACAAGCCCCTCGGCAATGTGTTTTTCTGGTACAAGATCCACGGCGAACCGATACTTCTCAACCTCAGCCGCAGTGCCCGGGCCTACCGCTGCGATGCTCACACCGCCCAGACTCCGTGCATCTTTATAGAGCGCGTAAAAGGCATCAAAAAATCTGCGCACTCCATTACTGCTGGAAAAGACAAGCCACTTGTAGGTGTGGACATTTGCCACACTCTCAGCAAAGCCCCTCTTGTCCTCAGGGTCCACTACTCGAAGTACTGGTAGCTCTAACACATCCGCTCCAAGAGCCGTGAGTTCCTTCACCAGAGCGGGTGCTTGTTCCTGACTACGTGTCACCACGATGCGTTTCCCCTGAAGCGGGCGATCTTCATACCAATGTATATTTTCCATTTCTCTAACAATATTACCAATTACACCCACAGCGGGCGCCTTGAAATTTTCCTTTTCTGCGATATCTGCGATAGTTTCCAACGTGCCTGTGATGGTGCGCTGACGGCCAGTGGTCGCCCAACGGGTCAGAGCGATCGGCATGTCTGAAGCAGCACCATGCGCGATGAGTTTCTCACAGTTCTGCCGTAATCGTGACACCCCCATAAGAAACACCTTGGTTCCGGGCGCTTGAGCGAGAGCTTGGTAGTCCACCGTGTGATCTGATTTATCATCGGCTTCGTGGCCAGAGAAAATCGTCAACGTCGATCCATAATCGCGATGAGTCAGCGGGATACCCGCATACGTAGGCCCCGCAAATGCAGAGGAAATCCCAGGCACAATCTCAAACGCTAAATTTTCCGCCGCCAGTGCCGCCGCCTCTTCCCCCCCGCGTCCAAATATCATCGGGTCCCCTCCTTTTAAGCGAACAACTCGGTGACCTGCTTTTGTTTTTTCGACCAATAGGGCATTGATTTGCTCCTGCGGCATTTTGTGGTTTGCTGCGCGTTTACCGACGTCGATTTTTTCGCACTCAGGCTGCGTCCATGTCAGAAGCTCGGTACTCGATAGCGCATCATAGACCAGCACATCAGCCTCGCTGATACACTGCTGCGCCTTCAGAGTAACCAACCCCGGATCGCCAGGGCCCGCTCCCACTAGATGACAAATTCCACTCATTGTATGAATATTTTTTACGCGAGCGCCTTAAACAAAGCCTTAGCAGCCGCCTCAGGATTAGCCACCTCACCAGACACTTTCGCTTTTCTCGGCGGTCCATCACCTTCGTCTGCAAAAACCAACGCTTCCATCGTCAAAACCTCCTCCGCAATCTCTGATCTCACCCCTACAGGAGTGTGACACCCAGCATCTAACAACCTCAAAAACTCCCGCTCTGCACGGCTCTGCACCATGCTCGGCTTATGGGTGATCGCTTCAACTATTTTGCGTGAATCCTCATCATCGCTGCGGATCTCAAAACCTACAATCCCCTGCCCCGCTGCGGGGAGAAACTCACCCGTGTCCAATGCGCTCACGATGCTGCCGCAATCGAGAGGTTTTGCAATATCATACCCCAGCCTCACCAAGCCAGCCTCCGCCAGCATGATCGCATCCAGTCCCTCTTCTGATGAAAGTTTCCCAATACGCGTAGGCACATTGCCACGAATATCTGTTAGGTTAAGATCGGGTCGTAGCCAGAGAAGCTGCCGCTGACGGCGCACGCTACTCGTAGCAACCGTCGCGCCCTCTGGCAACCCCTGCAAACCTCCCGCATGTGAAGAAATAAGCACATCACTCACCGGAGCACGCTCCAGCACGCCAGCAATAGCAAAATGCGCAGCGAGCACCGTTGGCACGTCCTTCATACTGTGTACGGCGATGTCTATCTCCCCAGCCTCAAGTGCCACTTCCAGCTCTTTGGTGAACACCCCTTTATCGAGCACTCCAGTCACCTTGGCCACCTGACTGAGTGGCACATCAGTGCGTTTATCCCCAGTTGTTTTGATCACCTTACGGATGATTTCTTTTTCCGGGAATACCTCTCGCAGAACAGCTTCAGTCATTTCCGCCTGAGCCAGTGCCAAGGCACTACCGCGCGTTCCTAAAATAATGGGTCTCTCGCTCATGTTGCTTGTGAGCGACTTCATAGGTTCTCTCACATACGAAATAAAGAAAAATGCCTGACAATTCCTCTGCCTAGCGTAGATTCATTCCAGCAATCAATAAAACCATGACCTTCAACCACTCAACTCACCGTTCCTTCGCAACCTTTGCCTGCCTCTCAGCCATCGCTGCATTCTCGCTCACTAGTTGCGGGGAGAAAAAAACTTCTACCGAAACTGACTCAGGAGCTGGCGGTCATGTGCATGATGAAAATTGCAACCACGGCCACGATCATGACCATGGCGATCACTCTGGCCACGACCACGCCAAAAAGGTAGCCGGCCCTAACGGCGGCAAAGTCCTCTCCGCGCCAGACTTCAAGTGCGAGTTCTTTGTCACCTCTGAGAACAAAGTAAAAATCACCTTCCTCGATGAAGATAACAAACCGGCCGCCATCGGCACCCAAAGCGTCGATGTCGTATGTGGTGATCGTTCAGACCCCACCAACTTAGAGTTTTCTAAAGGCGAAAAAAATCTGTCCTTCGCCTCATCGAACACCCTACCAAAAGGCGACGGCTATCCTGTTATCATCACCATCAAAACAGCACCTGATGCCAAACCTGCACGCGCATCCTTCACCATGAATCTCTCCCACTGTGCGGGATGTGATCTGAAGGAATACGCCTGCACCTGTGACCACCACCATCACTAAGCCTAACTAGCAGGCCATGTTACGCATTCTGTTAGTCGAGGATGAAGCGTCCATCGCAGATACACTCATCTACGCATTGGAGACTGAGCACTATGAGGTTTGCCATGTCACCACCGCAGAGGAAGCACTCACCCAGCTGGACACGTACACATCTCTAGCCATTCTTGATGTGGGATTACCTGACATGAGCGGCTTTGACCTCTGCACCGAGATTAGAAAAACCTCCAGCCTTCCCGTCATCTTCCTCACCGCTAGGGACTCTGAGATTGATCGCATTCTCGGGCTTGAACTCGGTGGCGATGATTACGTCACCAAGCCATTCAGCCCGCGCGAGGTAGCAGCGAGAGTCCGTGCTATTTTACGCCGCGCAGACAGCTCCCACACTCTAACATCAACAACAGAAAAACCTTCTCCCCCAGCAGTCCCAACCATTGGCTTCCATCACGATGAGGAAGCCATGACCATTCACTACTTAGGTAAACCTCTACCACTCACCGCTCATGAGTATAAACTTCTTGCCGCCCTGCTTTCCCACCCTGGCCGGATATTTAGCCGTGATTTATTGCTAGAAAAAGCATGGCATGATCCAGGCTCCGCGATGGACCGCACCGTGGATGCACACATCAAGTCACTGCGCGCCAAAATCCGCAGCATTAACTCCGCTGGTGAAGACCCGATCGAGACCCGCCGCGGTCTGGGATACACCATCAACCCAGAATTAGTCTAACCCAAGACCACGTTGAAACCATGCGCCTCACCCGAGTAGTCCTCCTCTGTCTGGCGTTAATAATGAGCTTCGGCTTCTACCGACTTGTCGTTTATCTGTTAGATGACGTTGATGCCCAAACATTCCAGGCCACGGAGGAAGTCATGGTCGATACAGCACACATCCTCGCAGGATTATTAGAGGCGAACCCTGACCACAGCGAGCAACACATCAGAGCCACCTTCACCCACGCCATGGAGCATCAGATTGATGCCCGCATCCACAACCACGCCAAGTCAAGCATCGGCATCAATGCATACGTCTGCAACGCCCAAGGGGAAGTCATTTTTGACTCCACCAAGCAACGCACAGGAAAGGACTTCTCCCAGCACAATGACGTCCTCCTCACACTCCGCGGTGAGTATGGTGCCCGCTCATCCAGAGAAAACGAAAATGACCCTAACAGCTCCATCCTCTACGTTGCAGCGCCCGTTAAAAGAAACGGCAAAATCATCGGCACCGTCACCGTTTACAAGGCGCAATCTGATGTCAGCCACTTTATCAGCGAACGCCGCCGTGACATCCTAACAGCCACTCTACTCATCGGCGGAGGCATCGTCCTTTTTACGATCGCGGTCTTCATCTGGCTCTTCCGCCCGGTAGGACAATTAACCGAATACGCACATGCTATCAGCCGAGGAGAGAGACGCCCACTCCCCAACCTCGGAAAAGGCAGAGAGGTGAACACCCTAGGGAACGCCCTACACGACATGCGAGAAACCCTCGAAGGCAGACGCTATGTTGAAAACTACATCAGCGCGCTCACCCACGAGCTCAAAAGCCCACTGGCTGCCATCCGAGGAGCAGCGGAATTGTTAGATGAAACCATGCCTCCAGAACAGCAGGCAAAATTCCTCCACAACATCCGCACAGAGACATCCCGCAGCGAGACACTAGTGAACAACCTCTTACTTCTCTCTGAGCTAGAAGGGAAACCTCATCTAGAAAACCTCCGCGCCTTTGACCTCGCCAAACTCTGCCGTGAGCTGGCTGATGAAGCGCAACCACGCCTCACACCGAAGGGACTGACTCTCCACTGCGAGCTACCAGACCACCTCTCCTACTCTGGAGATCAGATGATGCTCCGGCTCGCCATTGCTAATTTGTTAGAAAACGCCATCAGCTTCTCCTCTGATCAAGGAGCCATTACAATGCGCGTGCAGACGGAGAAAACCTCTCTAACACTTCAGATTGATGACAACGGAACCGGAGCACCGGACTACGCACTCAAGCGTGCTTTTGAGCATTTTTACTCACTCCCCCGCCCAGGCAGTAACCGCAAGAGCAGTGGCCTAGGCCTAGCTCTGGTGCGTGAAGCTGTGAAACTCCACCAAGGCACCGCCACGCTAGAAAACCTCCCCGCAGGAGGCTGCCGAGCTACTCTCCAGCTTCCGTTGCTAGCTGACTAAGAGTTTCCACGGAAGCATCAAGATCACATTCGTCATCAAGTAAAAACAAGGCATATCCCTCGTCCAGAGTTAACCCCACAACCGCCATATCCTTAACCTCAATAGTGAGGCGGTGAATCATCCGTTCAGACTGTGCCAAGCCATTCACGCAATCTAAAAACGGCCGCAGGATAGATTGCACCGTTTGATCGCTCAACATGGTATCATTACATGCCACCACACCTGCATCAGAGCTGAGAGCAAAACCTAACAAATCCGCCGAGTCATACAGCGGCTGAATATGATTCCGTATCCGCTCCATAGCCTAACTCACGCTCCCTTCCTCCAAGTCCAGCGCGTTTAAGCAATCAGACAAACTCTCCTGATGAGGATCTAGAATCACGCAATCCACGTCTAACTCTCCATCATCGCCGATCACCCTAGAAGCCACGGCCACTGTGTAATCGCCTTCTTCTGAGATGACTTTTATCCCGTTTACATGACCTAGTGTTTCCGCCACGGGCTGAAATAAACGGATAAAATACTCTGCGTTTTCACCAAGAAAGCTGCCCAGTTCATCCTCAGCCGTTTGATCTTCTAACATAATCTGCTATCCCTAAAAGTTTTCCAAAAAGCTTCCACTACCCTGCCTTTGCCTGCGGCTCAGAGGTCTTTTCCTGGCTTTGCTTCAACGCAGCCATCACCTCCTTATCTGTTTTCTTTAGTCTCAGAGCATTGTGTTCTGGAAGGCCTGCACGGCGGATTTTATCGCACGCCTGCTCAATATCATACTCCACCTTGCGCGTTTCGATCTGATTTGTGCGGGTGTCATAGATCACATACTCGGCACGTTTATCATCGCTGCGGGGTTGCCCGACAGAGCCAACGTTCACTAAATACTGTTGCTCCCGATCCAATCTAAGAGTGCCAAAGTCTTTGTAAGTTTTACGTTTCTCCGTGGTGAAATACAGCTGGCTATGAATATGACCAAAGAAACACAGCCCTGTTTGTTGGAAGTGGAAATGCAGAATCGCCTCAATGGCATTTGTCACATAGTTCCAGTCCTCTGGTTGGTGAAGGCTCGCGTGAACTACCTCAAAACCACCGATACGGCGGTGCATCGGCAAGTTTGAAAGCCACTGCCAGTGGTCTGAACTTAGCTGTTCCCGCGTCCACTCTAAAGAGAGACGAGCACGGTTATTCACCACGGCAGGAATCTCCCCTGATACGGCATAAGCATCGTGATTACCCCGTAGCACCAAGCAGCCAGTATCACGCAATATATCAATGCATTCGCACGGGTTCGCATTATAGCCAACCACATCGCCCAAGCAGATCAAGCGATCAACATCATGCGCGCTCACGTCATCCAGAACACTTGTCAAAGCTTCTAGATTGGCATGAATGTCAGATACTATGGCGTATTTCATTGATGTATGAACGGCTGATTAAATAATGTTCATAGCCGATCCTAGATATTTTGGAAGTCTTAATTTTCCAAACGAATACCTTTCAATGCGCTTTTTTGCAATATCCCGTGCAAAAACAAACTTCTTCATTGCACTACGAGTATGATATATGCTCCACTTGTGGTGCGATGAAGCCCCACAGAATAGCGATTCGGATTCCAGCCTGGGTAGGGTATGGCCGAAAAATCTATCGTGGCATTGGCAACTACATGATTGAGAACCGACTCCGCTGGAATGTAGAAACAGAGCTCCACGCAGATGGTGAACTAAAACCATTTAAGATTGATCAAAATTGGGAGGGTGACGGTGCCATCCTTTTTCGATACTCCGATCAAGAAGCTAAAGCATCGCGATCTAGTAATCGGCCTCTCGTTTGTGTTAGCCGATTGTCACAGGAGCCATGGGTATCGCGCGTCCATGCAGACAACCACATGATAGGCCGTATGGCAGCCGAACACCTCATCGGAACCGGCACGCCGAACCTAGTCTGCTGGATCGACCCCAAACGAGATTACGCGCTAGAGCGCTTAGCTGGTTTCTCAGAGGTCGCAGAAAAGCACCACCGCGAGGTGATTGTGTTAGAAAACACCACGTCGCTTTACCGATCTCGCAGTAAGTGGTCAGACATTGGCGCTGCGATGCAGAAACAACTGAAATCCCTCCCCTTACCTGCCGCAATTTTTGCACGAGACGACATCTCAGCCGCTGGCCTTATGCGCTCTGCTGAGGTACTTAGTTTGAAAATCCCGGAAGATCTAGCCGTGCTCGGCGTAGGCGATGACCCCGTGCTAAACTCCGTCTCAGCACCATCCATGAGCAGTGTCGCCATGCCCGCCACCGCCATCGGCTGGCATGCTGCTCGCCTGCTGCATCACCAGCTCGAAAACGGCATCCCCAAAGAGGCGGAAGTGATCGAACTCCCCGTCAAAGAGATCATCCGCCGAGAAACAACCAACCACATGCACGTGCAGGATGACCTTGTCAGCCATGCCGCACACTTGATCAAAACCAAGGTCGGGAAAAAAACTCTCACCGTGCAACAGCTTTGCAACATGCTGGGAGTATCAAGCACCACTTTATTAAAGCGTTTTCAAGCTAGCATGGACATGTCCCCAAAGCAGCTCATCGACCGCACCCGCCACGAGGAGGCAGCACGCTTACTGAATCAAACCTCCTGGCCGGTCAAAGAAGTCGCCTACGAAATGGGCTTCCGCAGCCCTGAAGAGTTCGATCGGTTTTTCAAACGGCATGCTGGAATTTCACCTGGTGCCTTCCGTACGAGCTAGCTTTTGCAATCTCTACTGATGGCAAAAATGCTAGGAACTTATCATTTTTGCGATGATTCCGCCTTGGACTAAGTAATTTAATCCTCGTAAAGATACAGGCAGCTTGGATTACTTATTATTCAGCTCACACAATGACTTAAACTACTATGAAAACAATTCTAACACTTGGTCTAGCATCAGCATGCGGTATTTTCACCGCTAATGCAGCGGTAATCGCTGAAGCTGGTGGAGGAACTACTGGCACAGCTCAGTCTATTGATGCATCATTAGATGGAGGCGGTGCCTTCTCTCACACTATCACAGGCGGTGTGGGTGGCGACGGCGTCCTCGTCGGCAGCGGCGTAATTACAACTGTAGATGCTCCTGGTGGTTATCCAGGTGGCGTTACCCCAGCTGGTCAGCAAGTCACCCACACAGGAACCCCAAGCGGTTCTTTTGTCGTCACTACTGGCGCTGCCGGCTCAGGTTATCCAGATATGGATGTCAGACAGTTTAGCGACAATACCTTTGCCACTCAAATCGGCGGCCATGACAATGATCGTGGGGCTTCCAATTCTGAGGAAACTCCATACGGATCTCCACTAACAGCTACCGTTGATCTAACCAACAATATCAACCTTGAATTCCACGAAGTTGGTGGCGCTGACTTTACACCATCTATCACCTTCGGATATGAGGTCTTTGATATATCGAGCGCCACTCACCGAACGGACTTCTTCTCATTCAATTCTCTGGCCTCCGGAACAACATTTTCCGCTGAAGTGCTTACTGATCAAGCCACATTTGGCTTCTTTGACTCGCGCCTTACATTCTACAACAGTGCTGGCACTCAAATCAGTACTCATGATAGTGACGCTGGCACAGGAGCCCATGAATTGGTCACAGGCGTTGTCGTGCCCGGGGATGGTATTCTCATTGTCGAAGTCAACAATAGTAAATCCACTAACGGTATTGTAGGAACTTACAACCTTGCTGTCTCAGGCACCGCCGTTCCAGAACCAACCTCGTCTGCCTTACTTGGTCTCGGCGGTCTTGCCCTAATCTTGCGCCGCAGGAAGTAATACCTGGCAAGCAGACCTCCTAAAACAAATCCTTACTGAGGGCTGCTGGACTACTCCAGCAGCCCTCATTTTTAAAACAACCCCACAACTATACCACTATGAAAACCATTCCCCTTCTTCTCGGTGCCCTAACATTTAGTGGCGCAGCCTCTTTAACACACGCCACGGTTCTATCTTCTGGACTGGTAGGTTACTACACCTTTGATAGCGACACTGCCGCTGATACATCATCAGCAGCGGGTGGCAGTGCATCTAACAATGCTGGAACATGGACAGGAGCCGCTAGCTACAAAGCAGGTGCCTTTGGGCGTGCTGCGGAGGTGGGCGATGGAGCTGGCTCAAACTTCATCACCCTCACTGGCTCCGATTATAATTTTGGCAGCACCGGCAGCTTTACGGTCATCTACTGGATCAATCTCGCAGATGCCGTTACATCGGACCCAGTAGTTGTTGCCGGAGGCGGCAAAGACTGGTCTCTGACCGGTTCCAGCCAAGGATGGGTATCCGCACTCGGTGCAGGTGATGACGTAAAGGCCAACATTGGCGATGGCACTAACAGGGGGGATACAGCCCTCGTTGATTTAGATCACGATGCCTATTGGGTAGGCCAAGGCCAGCCAGGTGAGCATTGGAATTTTGTGGCTCTGACTCTTGATAGAAACTCTCAAACTCTGACTAACTATGTGGCTGACGACTGGGTAACCGTTACGGACACAACATGGTCACTGGGCGTTCTTGGGCAAGATTTTGGACCTGATGGCTCGGCTCCAGTCTCAGACCTTGATGTTTCTGATGTCGGCGATATCACCAACGGCAATCTTGATATCACCGTTGGTCAAGATGGAGACTTCGCGGGCTATTCTCTCCCCCTCTCTGGTATTGATGATCTGTCAGTTTGGAACAGAGCCCTTACTCAGCAAGAGCTTTGGGAAATCTATGCTAACGGTAGAAATGGCAATGCCCTCTCCGTAGTTCTCGTTCCTGAGCCCAGCTCAATTGCACTTCTTGGCCTTGGTGCCTTTGCCTTTATTCTGCGCCGCAAGAAGTAGCGCTGCTCTTTATTCTCAAACATCCTCTGAGGCATTCCCTCAGGGGATTTTTTATGGCTGCCCCTCAAAGCAATACACCTTACCCATAGTTGTGGAGGCAAAAAGTTTCCCATTGGCCAAGGCTAATGAGTAGGCATCACCTTGCACGTTGAGGATCTTTAACACGTTGCCAGTAGCGGTATCGATGGCGATGACTTTGGCTCTGGCTCCCACATAAAGTGTCGTGCCGCCGAGAATCATAGTGACCGGTTTTTCCATCGCTTGTGTCCAGGTGACACCACCGCTGGCAGTGACGGCATCACGGAGTATCTTATAGCTGTTAGATCCACTGACAATGATGCGGCTGAGATGATCGTGCCGTGTAGTTAGAGAACGCGATGATGCTGTGGACTCTGTTATATGATCAGTCCGGTTGCTCGTATTGTGTCCTGGACCGTGGAAAAGCTTACCCGCTGCCGTAATCGTAGCGTAGGTGCCGCCACAGCCCGAGAAGTTTCCAAGATGGGAAACAGCACTCAGTGAAAATGCCGCTGGGGTGTTTTTTCCTTGAGTGACGTAGATGTTGTTAGAGTCAGCAAGAATCGGTCCCTCAAAGCTGTAGGCACTGCCATTGCGCAGAGTTTTTTGCTGCTCCGCACCTGTGGTTGCATCTAGCTTAGCCATGTAGTTTCCGTGCCAAGTAAGCAGCCCAAAACCACAATAAGCACTCCCCCCCTGCACGAGGACTCCTGTGCGGCACGGGAAGCGTGAAACAAATTTATGGTCACTGCCAATCAAGGTATCTGATGGTCCGCCTCGATAGCTCCAGAGCTTAGCACCCGTGTCTGCATTCACACAGTAGGCCTGCCCATCGTCCGAGCCAAAGTAAACCTTATCGCCATCGTAAGCTGGTGCCACACGCACTGCACCGCCGACAGGCACCTGCCAAACGACATTCCCATTGCTATCATCAAGAGCAATACAGGCATTAGCAGAAGTAGAGCCAAAGAAGACTTTTCCATCCGCTGCTATCAGATTAAATGCTTTATCATAATCAAATGAATCCCCTTGAAAAGTTCGCTTTGCATAAGAGTCACGAGCCATCTTTCCTCGCCACGCTGGTTGAGGTCTAGACTTGGATACAAACACCCAGGACTGCGCTAAATTAGCGGCATTCAATTGCTCAGTTGTGATGCCGGAGCGGCGGTTATCGTGCTGGTAAGTTGGCCAGTCTGCTGCGTGCAAACTTCCCATTACAGAGCATGCCACAGCGGCTATTGTTAGAAAATGTTTCATGGTATAAATTGGTAATAATTACGGTGCTTTTGGCCCCCATCCTTGAGATATATTGATCCAAGCACCACATGAGCAGCCTGCACTTTTCTCTTGGATTAAGAACATGCCATCAGCGGGTGCCCAGTTCAGCCAGCAGCCACCGCGAACGTGATCAACACCAGATGCAGCACCTCCGGCGGTTGGCCACATGGAAAGCCCTTTCCCACTGTATCCAGTGCGATAGAAGAGCATGTTTTTAGATCCCCAGTAAGTATTACAGCCTTGCCCCCTATTCATCGGAATATTGCTGCGCAAAACGGCACCCGTTGTTGGATTGTAAACATTTGGGGTGAAGAATATCTCACCGTTACTAATCACGGGGTGTTGGTTAGAGCCACCGTGGTCTGTTTTATAGCAAGCTGCTGAGGCATTCCAGAGTGCTGCGCCATTGGCGGGATTAAACCCATAGAGGTAATTCGTGGAGCCGCTACCAGAGCTGAGGATCAGTTTATCAGTGGTGGCATCATACATTAAGAACACCGTCTGACTACCGCCACTCATACTGAGGGGCTGATCCCATTGTTTGGCCCCAGTTTCAAGATCGAGACAAACTAGCCTGATGTCCTGCTTCCATGTCGCAGTGCCTAACCGCCGGCTTACACCTGCAACGGCCGTGGCATTCCGCGTCTCAAGGAAGTAGATTTTCCCATTACCTACGGTAATAGTGACGCTCAAAATTAAACCATCTTCATACGTCCAACCCACCGCACCTGTGGATGCATCTAACGAAAACAAATTATCCGAGCACACCTGGCTGGCCAAATTACCTGACGCGTGTGTGTACCAAAATTGTGATCCCCAGTGCTCTTTGTAGAACGCCTTCGGAACGGATGCCGAACCTAACAACTGATCCCCTGTGCGGCAAATGTAGTTCCAGTTATACTCCAGATCTGTGCGTGAACCTTCCACCAAGGGAAACACAGTGAGCTCACCTGTATCACCATCCATTTTCCAACATTCCTTTCGCAGTGATAACCAAACCGCATCTTCATCCGCAGTGAGGTTCCCTGCATCACGCAGCATGTTGAAGCGTTGTGCGTCATCTAGCTCACGCGTCCAGAGCACGCTGCCATTATGAGAATCGAGTGCGAGGATACGGCCTTTCCCCTGGCAATAGAATCGACCATTTTTTGCCAGTGGCGGTTGCTCAGCCACCTGCCTATCCCACGCCAGCTCAGGACCTGGCGCACCGAGCCAGCGGAGCTCGAACTCATCCATATTGGTCTTGCCGCTGAACTCCTCGATGGAGGAGGATGTGTTCGATGGGTTCCCGTAGCTCATCGTCCATGATCCAGTGCCGGGGTGCGCTACCTTGCTAGAAACCTGAATGTTTCCACCATCAAGACCAGCCACCACTCCACGCGCTGGGATGATGTGCTTTTGCACAGCTGTTTGGAAAGTTGTGAAGTCACTTGCGGAATCGATCTGCGATTGGGAAACAACGAGGTTAAAGAAATCGTGAGGGAATGGGAGATTGGCAAGATCCGATGCCAAAACAACGGTGACTCTGGAGCCATACACGCCCCTTTCGGTTAGAAACGCCCGTGCTGCATCCACCTCCGCTTGAGTGTCTTCTATCCCGATCACAACGATTTGGCTCTGCCGCGCTAGCTCGAAAGCTAACCGCCCGTCACCGCAAAGGTAATCCAGACAGTAGCCCCTATCCAGCACCCCGGAAGATGCCAAAATATCTGCAGCCCGCGCGGCCCAGCCACCAGGGGTGACATAGCCTGCCTGATCTACCACAGGAGGAGCGCTGTAGTCCCACTCGCCTGACGTGGTGAATGTTTTTGATTGCGTCACCACGCCATCGTTTTCCTGAATGACCGTGTAGGTGAATGCCTCATTCGCCTGCATGTTAGAAATGACCACCTCGTGGTAGGTGCTAAGCGTGTAGTCCTCGTAGCGGTTATTCGTTTGTCCATTACGTCCATAGCTGAGGATGGTTGCTGTTGGGGTAGCGGTGGTCCAAGTCACAATCGCTTGCCCGTTTCTGAGCTCCACAGTGGGGGTGATCGTCTCTGAAACAGCACCCTGATAGCGCGGATCCATACGAACGCGCAAGAGCACCCGCCCCGCAGTAACCGCGGAGGTTGATTGATAGTAACGCAGGTGAAACTCACGCAGACCATTACCCTTATCCGTTGGTGGCGCAAAGGGAATGAACTTTGCATCACCACTACTCCAAGTGTTCAGATCACTACTTGATTCTGGCACGTAGCTGATGTTCCCCGTCACGGCTGGGCGGATGAAATGCAGCACCGGATAAGTCTGCCCATCATGCAGCTCAGTGGTGACACGGCTAGCGGCAGTCAGCCTCTGCATGTTCGGATCTCCACCAGTAGCGTATTCTTCAAAGTTTGATCTACCATCACTATCGTAATCCCCCTCTGCTGTCTCAGCGAGGTTTCCAAAGTGGGTCATCTCCCACGCGTCATCCATTTTATCCCCATCTGAATCAATCACGCTATTGCCACTCATCGCAATGCCTTGCTTGCCAGCCTCAAAAGCCTCACGGGCCTCGGTGCCATCGAGCGCCCGATTCCAAATCGCGACTTCATCAACAAACCCCTTCCATGGATAATCACCATTGCCATCAATTCCGATAGCAAGCGCCATGCTGTTATCCACTGAGCCAGCACCAGAGATATCGAGAGTTTTGCTCAGGTTTCCATCCACGTAACAGCGCGCATGACCGGAGCGATCACTCGAAATCAAAACATGGTGCCAGCGTCCGTCCGCAATGCCGCTTGCACCGCTGGCAATCTCTGTGGTCTTACGGCTGGAGCCAGCAAGGTTCCACTTGAGTCCGCCATCACTGGTGGCATAAATCCCCCAGCCTGGGTTATTCCCGTTAGACCAATCTTGTTTACAAATGATCACACTATCTCCCACCTCACCATTTGGTGTTGGAGTCATAGCACCGTTGCGTTTCACCCAGATGGAAACAGAAAAGTCTGTGTCTGAGCCAAAGTCCAAGCTCGCATGATCAGCTACACTGGCACCTTGCTTGAGTTGATCTAACAATTGCAAACAGTGCCCAGAAACACCATTACCCCGAATCTGCGCACCGTTCACCGCAGTGGCATTGTGCACTGCGACCTGAAGCCAGCGAACGTGCTGATGCGGACGGACACGCTGGACGCACATCCGGTGCTGGCGGACTTTGACGTGAGCAAAGACACAAA
>JBMYYO010000032.1:0-26834 GCA_049609505.1 Akkermansiaceae bacterium
GGTGTCCGTTTCATACTTTGCTCCTAGCTCATAGGTGATGAATTTCTCCGGCTCGAGATCAAGCGAGCCAAGGGATGTAATTCCGGAACGGCTTGTTAGGTTTCCGCTAAGGTCATTGAGGTTAGGGGCACGGAAGCCTTGGGAAACGCCGGCGTAAATATTCCAACAATCGTTAAGCTCGTAGAGCGCGCGGGCACTGAGCACGAAGTTTTCCCAATCCATATCTGAGGATATATCCGTGCTGCCATTCCAGACTTTACCAAGGTGTGCATCAGCATAAGTGTATCGCGCACCGAGAGTAGTTTTGAGTTTGGGCAAGCTGGATAATGGAGTCCAGCGGTATTGAGCAAAGGCACCTAACAGATCATAGCTCGCGTCATCAGCAATGGGCCTCTGACTGCGAGGGTCTCGACCAGTGCGACTACCGCTGGAGTCAACTTCATCATGGTAGTAATCAAAACCATACACAAGGGATCCGGTGCCAAGCTCAGACTCTAGCTGTGTGGAGAACCCCCAGGTTTCTGTATCGATATTCTGATGGCGAATGTCTGTGGGCTTCCTGTTTTGAAACTGGGAATCTTGGGATTTTTGATAGGAAAGTGTAGCCGACCACCGTTTAAGCCAGCCGTCTCCCGCTTCTCCCTCCAGCTTGAGGTAGGTGAGCGAGCGTTCTTGATCAAGAATACGAGCGGGAAAGCTCCCAGGGGTGGTGCTGTGCCCGTCATGCGTCCATCCGGGGTTAAAGACGGTGGAGTGCCAGCGCCATGCATCGTCTTGATTGACTTGGTGATGCGCCAGCGTGAGGGTGGTTGCCTCGGACAGAGCTACATCAAGTCGGAAATCAACATCCAGCTCATCGTATCCGGTGTTTTTCATGCGCCCAACTGCTGAGTCCCTGATGTCGCCAAAGTTTTTGCTGGTTACTCCTAGCAAGATCCCCCACCGACCACCGGAGCCGAAGCTGGTTTCTAATCTACCAATGTGGCTTCGGCTGTTGGTATCAAATCGATAAAAGAGAGAGTTTTGCTGGAACCATCCATCGCTATAATCACGGAAGTTAGAGGACTTTGTGAGTGTATTGAGTGTGCCACCGATGGCATCGCTACCATACAGCACGGAGCCTTGCCCTTTGATGAGTTCAAAACGCTCGACTGCTCCAGAGTCCACCGTGTTCCAATACTGAATCGGCCCGCCTCGAAAGGTGGAATTATTGATGCGGATACCATCGACAAGGAGCAGGTTCTGCCTCCCTGTGAACCCCCGGATAAATGGTGAGCCTTGGCTGTGAGAAGTTTTTTGAATCATCACTCCAGAGCTGTCTCGCAAGGCATCCGGCAAGCTGCGCACGGCATTCTCTAGCAGATCATCTTTGCCAATTATGGAGGCGGCATAGGGAGAGTCATGGAGTAGCTCACTCGTGCGGCTAGCGGAAATGACAGTTTCAGGAAGGTCTTCAGCACTTGTGATCGAGAAAGGAACAAGGGCTACAACTGGGATAATAACAGCGTATTTCACGTGGATAGGACGAATGAGTTCAAACGGTTCTTAGAAGAAATTTGATTATTTGCAACTCGCGGTCTGTTTGCAATCCCACGAATGTGGTGTAGGATGGCGGCATGAAGAGTTTTTTTGTTATGATCGTGGCCATATTGAGCATTATTTACATGCTTAACCCTGGCTTTGGTTGGATTGAGCTTTTACCTGATAACCTCCCATTTATTGGAAACTTAGACGAAGCCACGGCGATGGCTGTGCTCATTGCTTGTGCACGCTACTTTGGTTATGACCTCTCTGAATTTCTGGGCAGAAAAAAGGATTCCGATACCGAGGTTACCCCCAAGGCTCGCGTCATTGATGTTGATAAAATCTAAGGTTTTCTCGGCGATCTGCGTTCTCCCGTTAGAACCATGAAACGCCACCAACGACCACAAGCCGAAGAATCCCTCCAGCAAGATGAACCGGGGCTCGATATTTCATCGCTGATCGATGTCTGCTTCCTGCTGCTGATTTACTTCCTCGTCACCACCACAATCCAGCCGCGTGAGCAGGATCTGAATACCACCGTGCCTGTGCCGGGTCCACCCAATGCCACGGCACTGCAGCCAATGGTGATCGAGGTGCAACGGGATGGAGCCATCATTGTAAACCCTGGCGATGCCACGGAGGTTTATGAATCATCCAATGACAGCCGAGATCTTCCTCGGTTAAGAGAGCGTGTAAAAATGATCACGGGCACAGGAGTGGCTATCAAGTCCCCTCAGGTGATGATCAAGGTGCACAATGAAGCGAAACAACAACGCTACATTGATGTTCTTAACTGCTTGGCGGGCGCAGGCATCGAGGCGATTGCTTTGGTAGAGTAGATGGAGGCATTGGGAGCGCTACTACCCGCCTGCTACGCGCCCTCGAAACCGAGGGCTAACCCGGCGTGTAAAATTATTCCTTTGCCATGGTGTGATAAAACGGTACATTTCCTACACCTACACGCTACCTATTCTTGGATTTCTTATGACTATCCAGCCCATATCCTACCGTTTTTTTGCCCCCCTTCTAATCGCCATCAGTGTCTTGCTGAGTGCGCAGTCGTCTAATGCCCAGAACTTCAAGTGGGATACTACCAAGCTCAATGGCAGAGAGTATGTTTCATTGCGCAGCTTGCAGAAATTCTACAATTTTGCTCCGATGAAACATGGCGCCGTTGTGACCATGGAGAATAAAGTTTATAAGTTAGAGTTCCGCATTGGCACGCAGAGGTTCCGCATGAACTCAGTGCTCTTCAATCTCAGCTTCCCTGTCTTAAAGCATGGAAAGAAATACCTTCTCTCGCGCATTGATTTGGTAAACTTGATCGATCCTGTACTCCGCCCAGGCTACATTCACAATGCCAGTGTGCCGCGTGTAGTAGTGCTTGATCCCGGCCACGGCGGCAAGGACTCTGGAGCGGTAGGGCCATTCGGCAAACATGAAAAAGACTACGCCCTCATCGTTTCCAAACTCGCTCGGGACATGCTGCGCAGAAAAGGTTTCAAGGTGGTAATGACCAGAGAGACAGATGTTTTCATCAGCCTCAGAAACCGAGTGAACATCGCAAACAAATACCCAGGAGCCATCTTCTTCAGCGTGCATTTTAACTCTAGCAACAACCGAGCCAACGGGATTGAAACCTTCACGATCTCCCCAGTGGGTGTGGCGCACATGGGCCGTGGAATTAGGCCGAGGGACTTCAACGCCGTGCCGGGAAACGTAATGGGCTCTGCCAGTATTGCCCTCGCTACAGCGGTGCATAGCCGCTCCCTCATGTACATCAACGATCCCAAGCGTGCAGGCAACCGCTTCAACATCACTGACCGCGGTATCAAGCGCGCGCGCTTCAATGTGCTGACAGGCATCCGCATCCCCGCCGTACTGCTAGAAGGTGGTTTCCTATCAAACAGACAGGAAGCATCAAAAATCCATTCGAACGCCTACCAAATCACACTGGCCAGCGCTATCACTCGTGCCGCTGAGGTGTATCGGAATGAAATGATCATCCGCAACAAAAAGCGCAACGTCGGCAGGTAGGTTGGAAATGTGTGCAGTTCACTACTTGTGCTGGGTGGGCTATCGGCTATAGTAAGTGAATGTTAAGTTTCACACGGCTACTCGTTTCCCCCATTTTATTTTCCGTTATTTTTTCGGCTTTATGGTGCGCCCCAGCCCTGTTGGCTGACCCGCTGACACGCGTTGCAAATACCTCACTCACCCTGCCAG
The DNA here is from genome assembly GCA_049609505.1 of Akkermansiaceae bacterium. GTDB lineage: Bacteria > Verrucomicrobiota > Verrucomicrobiia > Verrucomicrobiales > Akkermansiaceae > Oceaniferula. The sequence goes on from JBMYYO010000032.1 coordinate 3,751, forward strand.
CTACAGCACCTACCGAAGGAAGCTACACGGTGGTCAATGCCTTTGGCAATTTGTCCTTCAACTCCCCGATGACCGTGCGCACCCCTCGCGGTGAAACGTCATACAGCTACGTTGTCGAGCGCGGGGGCAAGATTCAGCGCGTCAATTTAGCGAATAACACCAAGGCCGAGTTCCTGGATCTTGGCAGCTGGGTGGATACTCAAGGGTGGAGTCTCCCGTCCGATTTTGAAAACGGTTTTCTCTCAATGGCATTCCACCCGAATTACCAACAAAACGGTCATTTTTTTGTCTTCTACACGGTGCTAGTTTCTGGCCAACGGCACCAACGCATTGCCCGCCTAACAGCCACCGGAACAGCGGGCAATTACCTAGCAGCCACCACTTGTGATCCCAGCACCCATGTCTCTCTCATTACCCAGCGTGATCAGGCGGGAAACCACAACGGCGGAGATCTCCACTTCGGTGCTGACGGCTACCTCTACATTTCCGTAGGAGATGAGGGCGGCTCTAACGACGGCTACAATAATAGTAACTTCATCAATAAGGATTTCTTTTCCGCCATCCTACGCATCGATGTAGATATGAAGGCAGAAAATCTAACACCCAACGCGCACAGCCAGACGAACTCTACGGCTTACCCATCCGCCGTCCATACAGGCACTTACAAAATACCTAACAACAATCCATTTATAGGGGAAACCAGCCACCAAGGGCAAACCATCGCCGCCAGTTCAGTGCGCACAGAAATTTGGGTAACTGGATTGCGCAATCCCTGGAGGTTCCACTTTGATGAACCAACGGGTAGATGTTTCATCGCAGATGTGGGGCAGAACGCGCGGGAGGAAATCAACCTAGTAAGCGGCGGTGAGGACTGTGGCTGGTCTCGCCGTGAGGGGAAAAACGCATTCACTAACGGACCTGCTGGCAGCAATGTGCCACCCAATTACAGTCCACATGAGCCGATTTACGATTACCCCCGCAGTGATGGCCGGAGCATTACTGGCGGGATTGTTTACCGTGGCTCAAGATTGAGTGAGCTATTCGGTAAGTATATTTTTGCCGACTACGCAACGAGCAAAGTGTGGTCGCTCACTGAAAACAATGGCGTCTGGGAGCGCGATAATGTGATTAACCAAGGAGGCATTGTTGGCTTTGGACAAGACCCTAACAACAAAGACATTTTGTTCTGCGTGATGAATCAGAGTTACGTAGGAAGGCTCGTGCGCACCGCCACCACCACACCTGCGCCGGCCACACTCTCCGCCACGGGGGCGTTTTCGAGCCTCTCAACATTAACTCCCGCTGACGGAATCTATGCCTATGATGTCACTCACGCATTCTGGTCAGATCACTCGCAAAAGCGCCGCTGGTTTTCCATTCCTCAGGTGAGCAACACCATGACGTTCTCCGCCGAAGGAGCATGGAGCTATCCAACGGGACAAGTCTGGATCAAACACTTCGACTTAGAAATGGAACGTGGAAACCCGGCCAGCAGCAGGCGTATTGAAACTCGCTTTCTAGTGAAAACAGCAGCAGGTGCCTATGGTCTGAGCTATCGATGGCGCGAGGATGGCTCTGAGGCTGACCTTGTGAGTACTTCTGGCTTAGATGAATCATTCACCATTGATGACGGCGGCACAATGATCGGGCAAACTTGGCAGTATCCATCACGGGCAAATTGCCTCACCTGCCACACCTCACAAAGCCAGTACGCGCTCGGGTTTAACACTCGCCAACTGAACAGAGCCGGTGCCTTAGGCAATGATCAGCTAGATCAGCTTGCGTGTGCTGGGTTCTTTGATGCCCCACTCGCTAGCTCAAAAAGCTTGCCCGCCCACCCGGCACTCAATGATGCCACTGCCAGCCGGGAATCTCGTCTGCGAGCCTATCTGGACGTGAATTGTGCCATGTGTCACTATGGAAACTCCAGCCCTGTGCCGGGGAACTTCGATGCCCGTGCCACCACCCGCACCGATCTCGCAAACATTATCAATGGACTGCTGATCAATAACCTCGGTGACACATCTAACCGCTTTATCGTCCCCAATGACATCGCGCATTCCGTGGTGCTAAAGAAACTCGATGGTAGTGCTGGAAAAATGCCTCCACTCAGCAGCACCGTTGTTGATCAAGATGCAGTGGATCTTATCACTGCGTGGATTACTCAAGACCTTCCGGGTAGGCTGTCTTACTCGGAATGGGCGCAGGACCACTTTGGTGAAACTGGCACAGCCCGCACAATTGAATCAGGTGACTACGATTCTGATGGCCAGAACAATGGCTTAGAATTTCTTGCTGCAACCGATCCCACACAGAACGATTCCATTTTCCACATCGATATCAATGCCATTACCCAACAGTTTAGTTTCACTCACCCTGCGAACCGCTATCTGCTGATCGAAACCTCCACAGATCTGCTTACATGGGTGCCTTACGAACATGCTGATAATTCTCTGCTCGCACCTGCTACAAACCAGAACCGCACCTACACTCTACCAAGTGGTGAAAAACAATTCATCCGCGCTAGGCTAGACACTCCATAAGCATGAACGCTTAATCTATGGCTCAACAATTCTCCAACGGATAAAACAACTTCCTGCAGTAACAGGGAGGCTAGCAGTGGCAACGCCACCAGAAATTGTCACTGTGACAGGGCTCCAACTACCAGAGAGCAAGGTGTGCGAGTATTCAGCAGAAACCGAAGCACCTGGAATAATCGCGTGGCTTAACTGAAGGTTTCCGCCCACAATGACAGGCTGTATCGCCGACGTGCCATCGTTTGAATCTAGGGGATCAAGATCGAAGACGCGCTCTAAGCCGTTTGCTACTCCATCGCCATCGTAGTCATCATCAAAGTCTCCAATAATGGCATAGCTTTCCCTATACCACTTTTCATAATCCGTCAAACTAGCTGGCAGGACTGGCACTACCGTTAGAGGCGCGCCGAATGGAAACCAATGGCAACCCACGCGAGTGCGCTTGCGTAACATGTAGCTGCTGCCAGCGGTCAGCGTGCCTCCTACAGCACTGTCATTAAGGGTAACACGATCACTGCTAGCACTGTAACTGCTGGCTCCTAGCTCGTTTAGCCAATCGGTATTCGATACGGAAATACCATCGATAAAAATACCCGTAGGCAAGGTAGGATACTGGGATACGGAAAAAACAGCACCAGAGCCCCCAAGACGATGTAAGTAGAAGCGGATCAGGACATTTTGATTCGTTTGTGTCAGACTTAATGTTTCAGTAGAAAAAGAGAGATCTGGTTGCGCTAAAGACCCGTTGCCAGAATAAGTAGCGATAGACGACCAAGTAGCACCGCCATCGATGGATGTTTGTACCTCTAGTTTACTTTCGGAAACCATGTAGCCGCGCCTTAATCTAAAAGTCAGCTGCGCTCCTGTGCGAGGAATGATTGTTCGATTGATGACAAAGTTATCCGTTGGATACGGCGTGCTCAGATCAGGAAACGTCAGACGGAATGCCTTGCTGCCCGTATCCCAAAAATTATGTCCGCTAAATGACATCTGAGCGCGCAGGTCATAGGCGCTGGAGGTGTTATCCTCAATGTATGATGACGCTCCATCCTCGGCTCCTTCTGTCCATGAGGCGGTAAGAAGCTCCAAGACTTGAAGCTCATGCTCTTCTGAATGTGAAATCTCATCAAAGAAATAGTCAGCTCCTGAGCTAGGCGGACTCACACTGCCACTTAAATCCGATGATTCTAACAACCTATCAGGATTTATCACAGTGGTTGTGTAGCTGTAACTCTGCGCCACACCACCGATGATAATGTTAGAAACAGTCACGTGATAGGTGCGGTCAATGCTCTCAGCTGAAAGAATAGATGCGGCGTTTGGTGTCCACGCAATGGTAGCATCTCCAAAGATCGCTGAGTGTGAAACAACCGTGGTGGTAATCGGCGCTCCAGAGCTATCTGTCATTGACACCGTAGCAGAAGAAAAATCAGCATTGGGATAGCTCAGCGACCAGCGTTCTGGAACGAGAGGCTCTGGAACAAACCCTCTATTTGGCCACGGCACGTATTCCGGTGAACTGGAAGGAGGCAAAAGGTTTCCAGAAACGTATAAGGCGTTAGCTGCAAAATAATCATTAGGTGAGTTCGGTGTATTGGTAACGTCACCCGTCGCCATTTCCTGAACCCTAGAATAAAAGATAAATCGGCGGTGACCCACGTCATCGTTATCACCCCCAGCGGCGGCCTGATCATCCTCTAACATATAGGCATCAATCGCCCCTGGTCCAAATTTACCAATGGCGAGGTTTGAGTGATATGCGCCATTCCGCGCAGTGCTCGTGTCAGAGAACCAAGAGCCTGGAGGGTCGTGCGGATTATGAGAACCTGTCGCGACCCCACCTCCTGGTAAGAATTGGGCGGTGTTGCTAGAAAGCATCAGTGCGGCGGCCTGTGATGCATTTGATTTTGTGGTGCTCGCACTCGGCTTTGCCGTAGATGGGGTGCTACCACTTAGCACAACCGTTGAGGTTGTTGTGATATCGATGTTCGATGAGAGACCCGCCATTGCCCGGTAAAAGTTGATCCGCCTCTCAACATCGTTTTTAAATGCTGTGGATGTAGCGCCAGGGTTACCTGTGTTGATCGAGCCCGTCCATGCAATACGGCCTTCGTAACCTTCAGATTCTTTATAAACACAATGCCAGAAAGAAATGACATCGTTCCTAACCTGGGTGTTCACCGTGAAACCAAATGTCTTGGATTCATGCCCTGTCCCTGGGGTCCAAGCTCCTACATCGGCCACAGTAAGTCCCAAAAAAGCGATAAGAGCTGAGCCCAACGGCCCAGCCATTGATGGAGAAAAATTCGTCATAATGGTAGGTTTTCGCGCCTTGGGAGGGACGGACAAGCTACCATTTTGGTTTAGAATGTCAAACTATTCCAATAAAGAAAGTATCTGCCGCTGGCGCTATTCCTCTTTTCCGCGTAACTCATACTGAAGTACGCTAAGGCAATATAACGTCGCAGTTTCAGTTCGCAAAATGATATTTCCTAAAGTCACTGGCATAAACCCATTATCCAGTGCCAATTCATACTCCGTAAGGGAAAAATCTCCTTCAGGACCAACTAAAAGTGATGCTCCTTCGGCTAAATGCGGAACAACACTCTGCATACTGCGCGCCTGTGGATGGATGGCGGCGATCACCCTAGCCCCTTCGTGCGGCTGTGTGATCCACTCCCCGAATGAGAGGACTGGTTTCACCTCTGGCAGAGTGTTTTGCCCACATTGTTTGCAAGCTTCAAGGGCGATGCGTTGCCATTTTAGCCGTTTTTTCTCTACCTGCTCTGGACGAGCCACAGTGTGCTCCGTGATGATTGGCTGAATGGATGCCACACCTAGCTCAACGGCTTTTTGCACGATGAGTTCCATGTTTCCCCCCTTCGGGATCGCCTGACAAAGATGGATAGATGCACCACCAGTAGTTAAGTGCTCTTGCGATTGAATTTGGCAGTGGATTTTCTGGTTAGAAATGGATTCTATCTGGCAGATAGCACTACGCCCAGCACCATCGAAAAGCTCAACCGTTTCGCCGATGGTGGCGCGCATGACGCGGGCGCAATGTTTGGCTTCGTCACCTGTTAGAACAAGCATGTCCCCGCTCCACTGCTCTGATGGGAGGTGGTAGCGGTTCATCGTTTAGGTGGGGCTGTTAGTTACTAGGCGAGCAGGTGATTGTTAGAAGTCAAAGAACCGCTTGGCCTTCTCAAAAAACGACTCCTGCATGGGGCTATTCTCCTCACCGATGGACTCGGAGAACTCACGCAGCTTGTCCTTTTGCTCGGTGTTCAGCTTCGTAGGCACTTCTACGTGAACGGAAACATGGAGGTCACCTTTGCCGCCAGTGCGGAGGTCTTTGATCCCCTTACTGCGCAAACGGAATGTGGTGCCACCTTGTGTGCCCGCTGGGACTTTGATGGATGACTTACCTTCCAGCGTTGGGACTTCTAGCTCACCGCCGAGGGCGGCGGTGGCGAATGGAAGTGGAACCTCACAGAAGAGGTCGTCTTCCTCACGCTCAAAGATATCGTGTTTCTTAATGTGGAGGAACACATAGAGGTCACCTGGCTGTCCGCCGCGCATTCCGGCATCACCATTACCGCTGGAGCGCAGGCGGGTGCCGTCATCCACTCCTGCTGGGATGTTTAGCTTAATACGTGAGGTTTCTGTGCGGCGCCCATCGCCACGGCAATCTGAGCATGGGTCTGAGATGGTTTGTCCGGCGCCGTGGCATGCTGGGCACTCAGTTTGCTGGATGAAGATGCCGGCTTGGCGAGTCACCGCACCTTGCCCGCCACATGTTGAGCAGGTGTTTCTACCACTACCACTCTTAGAGCCGGATGAGTTACAGGTGTCACAGGGTTCAAGTTTTTCGATTTCGAGTTCTTTCTGCACACCCTCGGCTGCCTCTTCTAGGCTGATTTCAAGATCATAGCGCAGGTCACTGCCTGGCTGTCTGCCTGATGGATCACGGCGTCTGCGGCCACCACCAAAGAGATCTTCAAATCCACCGCCGCCACCAAAGGCACCGCCGAAGACTTGGGAGAAAATGTCTGACGCGTCATGGAAACCACCAAAGCCACCGCCTCGGCTGCCGCCGCCGTTTTCAAAAGCAGCGTGTCCGTAGCGATCATACGCCGCGCGTTTGTCCTCATCACTGAGTGCCTCATAGGCCTCGCCGAGCTCCTTGAATTTTTCTTCCGCCTCTTTGTCATCTGGGTTTTTATCCGGGTGGAACTTGATGGCCAGCTTCCGGTAAGCTTTTTTCAGCTCAGAGGTAGAAGCATCTTTGGAAACTCCAAGGATGTCATAATAATCGCGTTTGTTAGACATGGGATGATAAAGTTAGTCTTGCTCCTCAGGGGTGCTTTCACCGAGTGAAACGGTGACGTTGGATGGGCGTAGCAAACGCTCGCCAATGCGGTAGCCCTTACGCACTACGCGGATGATTTGTCCCTCCTTGATTTCTGAGCTCGCCTCTTGGCTAATTGCCTCGTGTAAGTTCGGATCAAAATCACCACCCGGCTCGGCAGGGATTACCTCTACGTTTTGGGAGGTGAAAAACTCACCAATCTGCTTCTGTACCATGCTCATACCCATGTAGAGCATGGAGCCTTCTTCTTGGGCAGCAGCTTGCATTCCCATATCAAAATTATCTAACACAGGGAGAAGCTCTTCTAACAATCCTTGGTTACCGTAGCGGACGGCATCAAGTTTCTCTCTGGACATGCGTTTGCGGAAGTTCTCTAGCTCAGCAGCATTGCGCACGGCTTGATCTTTCCACTTCGCGACCTCAATCTCCAGTGCTTCTTCGGTGGTTAATTCCACCTCAGGCTCTGAGTCATCAATGGTCTCAGCGGCTTCCTCGGCAGACTCCTGAGGAGTTTCCTCTTGGGATTCTGGCGTTGGGATGTCTTCGGTCTGTGCTTCGTCTTGGCTTTCCAGCGGGTCTTGCATGGCGAAACACATATCCAGAGATCTGGATTCGTCAACAGCAAGGAATAAGAAAAGAACGACTTGACCAAAACTCCCCCCACGGTGTATATGGCGATGTCATGCCTTCTTGGCTCGGAAAATGCCTCTGTATTGTCGCCGCAATCACCATCTTTGACGGTCATTTAGCGGTTGTGCAGTCATGGGCATGGGCTTCCATGCTATGGGACCGCAGCCCCGAAATGGGGCTCTCCGAAGCAGTGGATAGCACGTTTAGCGGCGAGCAACCCTGCCCGCTCTGTTGTGCAGTACAAGAAGAACGCCAGGGGCAACAAGAGAGGGATAGCCAAGCTCCAACCACGGAGTCCCGCCATGTGCTCAAGCACCTTGTTCCTGTGACGGATTGTTCCTGTAGGCTACCGACGCCAATCAGCAAGTTCTCCCCTATCGAGGTGGTTCTTATTCTTCCACAAACCTCGCGGGCTGATAGACCTCCATCGCCGCCGCCGCGATTTTTGCCGGATCACCCCCTCGCCTAGCACCCTCACACCCAGCCCTGGTCGCGCTAGGATGATCATTATTGTGTTTTAATGGGCAAAATCCCCAAGACACCTCTCTAACGGCTGAGGTGTCAGGCACATACTGCTGCGCAAATCCACCGCCATCTGGTGCGGTCTCTCTGCGCGTGCGTGTGCCGTTTTTTCAAAACTACCTATTTATTATTATCAAAATGAAACTATCTATTCTTCCAACGGCCATCGCTGCCGTCCTTCTTCACTCCCCCACCCTTCACGCCGGTCCGCCGGCATCACTGGCTGCTGCCTCCACAAGCTGTGAAAGCTGCCCTTCTAACAATTGCCACTGCGCCAATGGCTGCACAAGTGGTGGCCACGATTACTTCACCCATGCACCCATCGGTGTGATGGGTGACCACATTCACCACCAAGGCGGGCTGATGGCATCCTACCGCTATATGTTTATGTCCATGCAGCGAAACTACGATGGGGACTCTCGCATCTCTGATACCGCAGCACGTATATCCAACGGAGGCTACATGATGGCACCCACCGATATGGATATGCAAATGCACATGCTCGGCGTGATGTATGCGCCCACGGATAAACTCACCTTGATGCTGATGGCTCATCATTTGGAAAATGATATGTCGATGGTCAACATGATGGGCACGACCTCAAAGATGCACACCTCTGGCTGGGGTGATGTGACCCTGACGGCAAACTATAGTTTATTTGCTGATGGAGACAGTAGTGCGCACATCGGGCTTGGATTATCCGTACCCACAGGCAGTATTGATGAAGCTATGCCAAGCGGTGCCCACATGGCATACCCGATGCAGCTAGGCTCAGGAACATGGGATCTGAAGCCCTCCATCACATGGCTGAAACACAACACCCATTGGGCGTTTGGAACGCAAGCCTCTGCCACTATTCGCCTTGGCGAAAACGACAATGGTTACTCACTCGGCGACTCCCTAACAGTAACCAGCTGGGTGTCTCGCAAACTCAACAGCTGGTCGTCTGTTTCTTTCCGGCTCACTGCCTCCACCTGGGGCGATGTCGATGGAATGGACGATAAAACGGCGCTCATCCCGATGGGTCCACTTGCTGGGAATCCCATGTCTTCCACGGCTGATCCGGACGCCCATGGAGGCAGCAGAATCAACGCGGCCCTCGGCCTCAACCTCTGGAGCTCTGAGCACGGTGCTCGTTTCGGAATCGAAGCAGGAGCACCTATTTACCAGAATCTTAATGGTCCGCAGCTCGGCTCCGAGTGGTTTTTAACACTCGGACTTCAAGTTGCTTGGTAAATTCCATTTGCCCACCTCGGAACACGCTAAATGCTCAGGAGAATAGGTTTTCTAAACCTGTGCTTTCGCGGGATTAGCGTGTTTCTCATGCACGTTGCTCAGTTTTTTATTGCCAATGATAAATCGAAAAATTACGGTTAGGCATAGTTTTACAGTGTGTGTGTATGATTATTCCGATTTCAATATCGATTGAATGCGATTTGAACGTGTCGGCTGTTGGTCAAAACCACGGTTTTGCTGTGTTACTAGTAGTTAGAGACTTCCCCTCAAGTATCTAGCGATAGCCTAAACCCCCTCCCCTCCGCAATGAACACCCATATACAACGATCATGCACAAACACCGCTATAAATCGACTCTCCGAGGAATCAAAATCGCTGCCATACATTTCATTTTCAATATAGCTCTAGCCGTAGTTGCTATCTTTAGTGTTATCGGGGGATGCTATCTGCAAGAGCCCAAATTAGTCTATGGAGGACTAATCTTAGGAGGGGGATGGATAGTTTCAACCGTTCTGTTTCATACAAGAGCAAGCAAACTGCGCTGCCCGCTATGCATGGTGCCAATTTTTGCCTTTAAGAGATGTAGTAAAAGCAAGAATGCCAAAAAGTTTTTGAACAGCTATCGACTTGGAATGTCGCTGAGTATCATATTCGCATCAAGTTACCGTTGCATATATTGTGGTGAAAGCTTCGATACGCATAACATAAAAGATGCCAATACGAGGATACCGGCAAACCCCCGTTACTATTAGAGCCTGCTTCTCCGCACATGCAGAGACCTCCATCGCTGGAGCGGCAAAGTAGCTCCAAGTAATGCTGGAAAAATCTCGTCGGTTCTGTCTAAACAAAGCCATGCGTATTCTTACTGGACTCCAGCCGAGTGGCAAACTCCACATCGGCAATTACTTTGGTGCCATGCACCCCGCCGTGCAGCTTCAGGACCAAGGAGAGGCATTCTATTTCATGGCAGACTACCATGCTATGACCAGCATGAGCGATGCCGCCACCCTGCGGGAAAACATTCAGAACCTCGCCATTGATTTCCTCGCCTGTGGGTTAGACCCCAAGAAGGCCACCATCTTCCGCCAGAGCGATATCCCAGAGGTCAACGAGCTGGCATGGATCCTCTCCACCGTGTGCCCGATGGGATTGTTAGAGCGTGCGCATTCTTACAAAGATAAAGTCGCAAAGGGGCTGGATGCTAATCATGCTCTCTTCGCCTACCCCACTCTGATGGCGGCGGATATCTTACTCTATGACGCCCAGCTAGTGCCCGTGGGCAAGGATCAGAAACAACATCTGGAAATAACCCGCGACCTCGCAGGAAAAATCAACGATCGCTTTGGCGAAGAAACTCTCGTCATCCCAGAAGCACAGATTAAGGAGGGCACAGCGGTTGTTCCCGGGCTCGATGGTCAGAAAATGTCCAAGAGCTACAATAACACCCTGCCGCTCGGCGGTGCTCAGAAGGCATTGCGCAAGCAGGTGATGCGCATCGTCACAGACTCCACCGCGGTGGAAGACCCTAAGCCGACGGATGGCTCCACGGTGATCGCGCTTTACAAACTCTTTGCCGATGATGACGCCGTGGCGCAAATGATCGCGGATCACAAAGCTGGCGGGTTTGGATACGGTGACTTCAAGCAACGTGTCTTTGATGCCTACTGGGAGTTTTTCGCCCCTATTAGAGCCAAGCGTGAGGAGCTGGAAAACAACCTTGATTACGTCAACCAAGTCATCGCCGAGGGCGCGGAAAAAGCACGCGCGGAATCCACAAAAGTCCTTGATCGCGTTCGTAAGGCAGTTGGTTTACGATAAACCTCACCATGAGCGAGTCTGAAAACAATCCGTATGCTGCGCCTACCACCTCTCCTGAGCTAGAGCAGCCAGCTGAGCCTGTTCGGTTTCAGCTTGCATCTCGCTGGGCGCGACTCGGCGCAGCTCTGTTAGACATAACAATCCAGGTCTCCATCGTCTATGCCGTGATGTTTATTCTTGGCACGGCCAGTGTGTATAATGAGGCAGTCTCCTCCAGCCTTGGTGGCTTCCAGGCATCGGATATGGATTTGTTTACCTCCCTGGTAAGCATTCTCATTGTTGTTGTTACCTACCTCGCGGTGAATGGTTATTTGATGGTGAAACGTGGCCAAACCATCGGCAAAATGGCACTTGGCATCCAAGTGGTCTGCTACCGTAAGCGGCAGCTAGTTTCCGCAGGCAGAATCATAGGTGTGCGCTACCTGCTCACCATCCTGATCGGTAATATCCCAGCGATTGGCAGGTTGTTTAACTTCATCGATATCATAGCCATCTTTGGTGCGGAAAAACGCTGCCTCCATGACCTGATGGCGGATACGCTTGTGGTCAAAAAAACTCCACGCAACATCTAACCTATGGCCCTCCGCTTTAGATCTAACAAAAGCAAGGATATCTCAAAAATGAGTACCCGTGGGCAGGTTATTTTTGCCTGCATTTGGACGGCGTTTAGCTCTGTTTTTTTAGCCGTTGGTATCTACCTGACCCACCAAGCTTACTCCAAGCAAGACTGGAAAGAAACTGACTGCATCATCACCAAGCTTGAGATTCTTGACGATAAAAACCAAGAAAACCCCTTCGCTCCTGATGTGGCGTTCCAATACAAGTGGTCTGGCAATAATTATACTAGCCAGCAGCTCTGGCCAACGGAACGGCGCGTTGACGACTACGCAGAACTCGCCGTTTTACTAGAAAACTATGAGGTGGATAAGGGATCCGTATGCCTCGTCAATCCAGATAACCCGAGCGAGGCAGCACTGCTTCATGATGGGAATGAAATCACGGGAGCTATCGTGTTTATTCTCTTTGGTGGTTTTTTCACGGCCATCGGTATTGGCATCTTCATTCACGCGCTGCGCAGTAAGCGCAAAAAACAATCGGCCATTTCATCGGAAGCCAAAAATAATGATAAATCCAAGTTCATCACCATTCCGTTTTTCTTGATATTCGCCTGCGCCGGCGTGGCTATCCTTATCTTCTTTGTCATCCCTAAAGCCATTGATTATCAGGATTCCAAGGGCTGGAAAGAAACTCCTGCCGAAGTGATCTGGAGCCGCGTGACAGAACACTCTGATGACGATGGCACAACCTACGGAGTGGATATTTTCTACCAATATCAGGTCAATGGGAAAACCTATCGATCTAACAACATGGGTATTGTTTCTAGCAGCTCCAGCGGGCGCGCTGCCAAACAGGAAAAAGTGGACGCCCACTCGCCGGGGACCAAGACCACCTGTTATGTGAACCCAGGAAACCCACATCAGGCACTACTAGAGCGCGACCTCGGATGGTCCGTGCTCTTTGCCCTCTTCCCTCTGCCATTTATCGCCATTGGAGTCATCGGGCTGTGGTACACGCTCCGCAACTCATCTGCTAAAAAGAAATCATCTAGCCCCTATCGCAAAGCCTCACCACTCCGCCACGAAGCCGGAGATAAGGATGAATTTCACCAAGCGGCGAGGCAGGAATTCAGCCCGCGAGGAAAGCGGATCAAAGGGCTTTTTGCGGTGTTGTTTTTTGCCCTCTTCTGGAACGGGATTACATCCATCTTCGTCACCATAGCCGTGAAATCATGGATGCGTGATGAGCCGGAATGGTTTCTGACAATTTTCATCATTCCCTTTGTAGTGATCGGCTTGGGCGCTCTTGGGTATGCAGGGTATCGGTTCCTCGGAATCTTCAGCCCGGCCCCTAAGCTCACTCTAAAACCTAGCGCCATCACGCTCGGAGAAACAGCCAGAGTGAGCTGGCAAATCCTTGGCGGAGCCAACCGGTTCAACCACTTTGCCATTTACCTTGTTGGTGAAGAATCCGCTGAGTTCAGGCGCGGCACAGATAACGTCACCGAGTCAGAAATCTTCTATGAATCAGCTCTGATTGAAACTCAAGATACCCGCAAAATGGCACGCGGATCGGCACAGATCAACCTCCCTCATGATACGATGCCGACGTGGAAAAGCGATCACAACCACATCAAGTGGTCTCTGCGCGTTCGGGGTGATGTTTCCCTCTGGGCAGATGTGAATGATCAATTCCCTGTCACCGTACTCCCCATTAACACAGCCTCCCACTCCTAACAGAAACAACCATGAACCCACCTATTCAGATCCACGTTGATTATGATCACACTGAGTTCACGCCCGGCGATACCATCTCGGGCAAGGTGACTTGGGCGGATGTTGGAAAAACCAAGAAGGTGGCGCTCCGGTTATTTTGGCACACTACGGGGCGAGGGACGAAGGACGTAGAGCTTGTGCACGAGGAGCTCTGGCCGGCCGCACAGAGTGAAGGGGAATTCTCCATCGTTCTACCATCAGAGCCTTACAGTTTCTCTGGTAAACTGATAGCTCTCAAGTGGGCGCTGGAAGCCGTTATTCTCCCTGAGGAAACCACCGTTATCTACGAGTTTGTGCTCTCACCTAACGGCAAGAATATTATGCTCGAGACAGTGCAGGAATCCGTCACGGGTAAAAAGAAAAACAAGTGGTTCACCCACAATCAACGGTAATGATCACGGCATGCCAAAACCCCTTTGCCACGGATAGAGTGCAGCGTGTTTTACCATTCGATGTCACTCTAACCAACACCACTTGGGACGAGCTCTGGCAACGATGGAAACTTCTCAACGGCCGAGCAACAGTAATCGGTCCGCATGGTGCTGGCAAAACCACATTTCTCGATAGCTGGGAGAAGTTACTCCAGGAGAAAAACCACACCACCCTGCGAGTATTTCTAAACCGAAAGAAACGTAAGTTTTCAAGCAGAGAAGCCCACGCACTAGAAAACAGTCATGGCAAAATTATTATCCTTGATGGAGAGGAACAGCTTGGGTGGCACGGTAGGAGAACATTCAAAAAGCACACGCAGGATGCCGCAGGAGTATTGATCACTAGACACACCCCTAACAACCAGCCGGAGCTACTTCGATTACAGCCAGACATAGACTGCCTCATTCAATGTGTGCAGCGCATTGCTCCAGATCAATTTAGCAGCTTAGAAAAAGCTCTCCCAGAGCTTTGGGAGAAACACCATGGCAATATCCGCCACGTTTTATTAGAGTGTTATGATCTGGCCTTCCGTTTGATCTGAATCATCACGATTAGCGTCACCCCGGTCACCAAGGCTCCGCCAATAAGAATCCACTTCATCTCACTTCTTTCTGTTTTAGGAACTAGGCTGTAGTGAATTCTCGGGAAATCTGGCTCTTTCCAGCCATCCCAGAAGTAAGCGTGTGTGTCTGGGTGCATGCCCTTAGCCATCTTTTTTTGCATGTAACTCGTGCGCGCCACATGTCTATCATTTGCAGCGGCACGTGCTTTCCCATACCACTCTTCAAGAGGTTTTGTTTTGCGAGGTGTGCTCTTGCCAACATAAGACATCACTTCCTGGGCCGTCTTGGGGTTATAATGAGCTGACTTTAATCCACTGCCAGCGAGTTCGTTTACCCGCAACTGTGCGATATAGGCTAGAGATGCACGATTTTGTTCTTGGTAAACCTCCACCAATGCCGTGTAAACATCAATACTTCTCCATGCTGCGCCTAAGCGAATCAAACCCGCAAGCCCCTCGGCCGCTTCGCCCTTCTTGGCCACTTCTGGGGCAGGGTCAAATGCCATCAGGCTAATCCTATCAAGATCCGAGGATAGTTCCTTATAGCGTTCTTCATGTGCAGGGTTTAGCCATTGAAGAGCCATTAATTGGTACTTCTCACGCCCAAAATGGGCATCTTCGTTTAGCTCAATAGCTTTTTCAATCAAAGATTCAGCTTTACTTAGCTCAGCAGTGTTTTTCAAGCGAGCCTCTGGTGCCTGGGAAAACCAAGCGTGCGCATAAAAGGTCCCCAAGTTAGCATAATATCGGTAAGTGTGCTCTTCTTTGGCCTCGCTCTCAGGAAGGGTATCAAGCACTCGTTTTTTCTGAGCCATTATTTCTATTGCCTCTCTGGAACGATGCAGCCTTTCCAGAGCCACAGCAGCATCGTCATAGAGAGCAAGATCCTCGGGTTTCTCCTTCAACTCCCCCCGAACACGGGACAATCTCATCTGGTAATACTCGGCTGGGTTTCTATCAAACCATCCAACCATTACCTTAACTTCCTCTCCTCTTCCTGCGGCTTCTTCGGCCAAGGTGTCTGAGTCCCATAGGCAACTCAGGAACATAGGAATGCTTAACAATGTAATTATGGGGGCTACACACTTCACGTTTGTCACTTTATTTTGAATATCCTATGACATCAAAACAATAATTGATTTTTTCATGTCAACAAACCTGCAATTTCGTCTTCGCTCAATCCGCCCATCATTGGTGCCGCTTCCTCTCCCATGGTGGCATGGATCATACCCAGTTTTTTCTCTTGGAGGCGTAGGATTTTCTCCTCCACGGTGCCGCGGGTGATGAATTTGTAGATGGTAGATGGTTTTGTTTGGCCGATGCGGTGGATTCGATCCGCTGCCTGAGCCTCCACAGCGGGGTTCCACCACGGATCAAACAATACCACGGTATCCGCAGCGGTAAGCGTCAACCCGTAGCCCCCAGCCTTAAGACTGATGAGAAAAACGGGAGGGCCATTTGGTTTCTGAAAGCGTTTCACTTCAGCAGCACGGTCTCGGGTGGAACCATCTAGGTAGCAATAATCTATCTTAGCTCCGTTTAGCTCCGCGCGGATCAAAGCAAGCATGGATGTAAACTGACTAAAGACCAATACTCGGTGGCCGCCACGTTCGGCCTCGCCTAACAGCTCCATGAGTCTGGTCAACTTTGCAGATGCTTCCACGAGTGAGAGTTTCTCCATTTCCTTATCCAGCAAGCGCATGTCACAGCAGCTCTGCCGCAACCTAAGGAGGATGGTGAGCATTTGCATCCGAGCACTTTCTTTTCCTGATTGCTTGCGCAGGAGATCTACTTTTTCGGCTCCGCGGCGTTGAATGCTTTGGTAGTGCTCCTTCTGCGTGGCTGAGAGCTCACACCAGATGGTGCTTTCAAGCTTTGGCGGTAGGTCTTTAGCCACCAATGATTTGGTTCTCCTCAGCATGTGCGGTGCGGTGCGCCAGCGTAATCGAGCGAGTGCTGATGTGTCTGGTTGTTCAGCTTGGCATGGTAGCTCGTAACGCTGGCGGAAGTCCTCTCTGCCGCCCAAATACCCGGGAAGTAGGAATTGGAAAACTGACCACAAGTCTCTAACGGTATTCTCCACGGGAGTTCCCGTGATAGCAATCCTAACTGGAGTTTTTATCTTTCTCGCGGCTTTGGCGGCTAGGGTGTCTGGGTTGCGGATTGCGCTTGCCTCATCAAGCACGAGGGCGGCGGGCTCGATCTTCTGATAGTGTGCGCTGTCTTTATCTAACAACGCGTAACTCGTGATCACGATATCGGCTGATGCCATCACCTCATAGTAATCTTTTCTTTTTGCTCCATGCATCACGAGCACAGTCAGATCAGGGATGAATTTCTCTGCTTCATCCCGCCAGTTCCCTAACAGAGTCGCGGGACAGACAATGACAAAAGGACGGTGCGTTTTCGAGGCATGCTGCTGTTTCCAGAGCTTGAGAAATGCAAGTGTCTGGAGGGTTTTACCCAAGCCCATGTCATCAGCTAGAAGGGCACCGCCTGTGGAAAAAATACTGCGGTATAACCACCTCACTCCTTCTAGCTGGTAAGGGCGGAGTATGCCTTGCAAGTGACTGGGGAGAGCTGGGACGGTTACTTCTTCCCGGTTAGATTTCTCACCCGAATAGTGCGATTGCAGAGTCTCTAGATATCCCTGCTGGAGTTTGGAAAACTTGTAACCACCTGCCTCCTGTTGGGGGTCCGTATCAAGTAAGAATCCATCCATAACATCGGAGTCATACTGCGAGAGCACGGCCTTACCACCTTGAGGTAAGCTCACGGTGCGACTTCCGGACTGTAGCATTCTTCTTACCGCAGCAGGATCAAGAGATGCTCCTTTGCACTGCCACGTCACCTCACACGATAGCCAATCCTCCCCACTCCCCTGCACGGTGATATGCGGCACGATGCGGGCGGTTTTTATCTCCACACGGCGAAGTTTGGCCTCGGTATCAACCTCCCATCTTTCCCTCAGGCTGGGGAGATTAACGGTTAGAAACTCTAAGACTTCTTCCTCGCCTCGCAGGAATAAAAAACCCGATGCGTCTAGGATTTGAAAACCACAAGACATCAATTCTGAGATGGCGGATTGCTCAGCGGCTTCATTTCTAACAAACCAAAGTCCTTCAGTTTCACCGCAAGCGTATGGCGTAACACTACGGGTGGCGTTCTGAGTGCCCAACGGGTAAATGTTTCCTCCATAGTCAACGGATAACCGCGCTTGCAAGGCACGGGTGGAGCCTGCGATCTCAAGTATGACGTCAGGGCTGGCTTCACGCAGTGATACTCCGCCAAGGTCTGAGGGTAGTTGATAGGCATGCTGCAGGACTCGTAGCTGCGCAATCATTTCCGCCGTTTCTAACTGAAACCAATCACCAGCCACAAGATCCTCTTGAAGTGGTGATTGCTCATCATGAATCATCAGACGGCTTTGCTCTTCATCCCATAGAGCCCAAACACCGGCCATTAAGAATAACTCACTATCGTCGGGAAGCTTTAACCATGCCTCCTCGCCATCCACTTCCATTTCTAACAAGGGGCGGATCGTAGCTCGCTGTACATGGCATCTTTCTCCCTTACGGAACAGCCTAGGGTGCCCTGCTACGGCATACAAAAAAGCACTCAGCTGGCGATCATCTAACATCAGCATGGCGGGCTCTACTACGCCAGCCGTCTGAAATAGCCACTGGCAGAAGTTTTCATCGGCAGGTGTGGCATCGGTGGTCGAAGCTAGCTTCAAATGCACACCACCTGCACGCCCCGTTGGAAACTGAGGGGACAAATTCACCTCCATCGCCACCACGGGGATCTTTACTGGCTCGGGTGCAGGGGTATCAACTTCTACTTCTTGCGCACGAATGCCCGCGATCATCAATGCCGCCGCGTGCTCGCAGAGAGCACCCGTCGCACGGCTCATCGCACAGCCACAATGGTTTTTTACATCGGTAGGTCCACTCACCTTCACGACTAATCGCATTGGCCTCTTGCCTTTACCAACCACTCCCTGAAACACACCTCCTGTGCGTTTCACCTGCACTACTTTTCCTAATTTCACCAAAGCTCTGGCCTCCTTGAGCACACGTCCCCCCGCTGCCTTGCCGATCCATTGTTCCGTGATTTCCATAGTTGCGTGCTGCAAAATTGGCCAATTGTGAATACAGTGCAATGACAGGTTTGCAGATCATGTGTTTTTTATCTTTGGTGCGGGTAGAGAATTGTGCATGGTGCATATCCGTCTTTGCCAAAGTGTTAAAGTGTTCTGCAAATTCTGCCCGCTATGAAAATCGTCGCCATCGCAAACCAAAAAGGAGGAGTGGGGAAAACCACCACCGCCATTAACCTTTCAGCTGCCCTTGCCGCCCGTGGGCAGAGAGTTCTTCTGATTGATCTCGATCCGCAAGCCAATGCGACGAGCGGGATCGGCAACGAGCCCGATGGTCAGGAAAGCATGTATTATCCTCTGATCGGCGAAAGCATGATGGAAGAAAAAATCGTCCCTACCCGCCTAGAAAACCTCTCACTAATCCCATCTGGCATGGATCTAGCCGGAGTTGAGATCGAACTAGCCCGCATGGATGATCACCTTATGCGGCTGCGCAATCTCTTAGCCGCCTCCAAGGAGCACAACTCATTTGATTTTTGCATTCTTGATACGCCACCTTCTCTGGGGGTCTTAATGACATCAGCCCTAGCCGCCGCCGATGAGATCCTCATCCCCTTGCAGTGCGAGTGGTTTGGCTTGGAAGGCTTGGCAAAAATCGTACAAGTCATTGAGCAAATTCGTGATACAGGAGCTAATCCAAACGTCACCCTCGAAGGCATCCTGATGACCATGTATGACGGCCGCACAAACCTGTCCCGCCAAGTCGTTGAGGAAGTCGGAAATTATTTCCCATCCCAGCTCTACTCTACCGTCATCCCACGCTCAATCCGCATCGGTGAGGCACCAAGTTATGGCAAAACAATCTTTGAGCACGATCCCTCAGGAACGGGAAGCAAGGCCTACAATGATGTGGCCGATGAGTTCCTCACACGCCACTCAGTCTGTGGGCCACCCATCGCCGCTCAGGCTTAATATCTCTAGCTAAAGCAAGGATCAGCTTTAGATAGCACCCATTTCACGCAGTTTATGGGTAGCGTTAGCGGAGTGCCGTGTCTCGGGGAAGGTTTCTACAATCTGCTGAAGAATGGTGATGCACGATGCTGGATCCTCTAGATCATCAGCATAAATTTCAGCGATCCGCCCCATAAAATACGCCGCGTCATTGATCGGCCACTCATGACTCTCCAGCGCACTGCGTAAAGTTTCCATCGCAGCTACCGGATCTTCCAAGTTGTCATGCTGAATCTTGGCTACCTCTACCCATGGTAGGCGATTGTAGGGGTCCGTTTCTGCAACGCTACGGTAAACCTCGATCGCAACGTCATACTCACCACGAGCATAAGCTGCACGGGCATCGTGAAGTGGATCAGATTCAACCATTTCGCCAGAATCATACACCATGTGGGTAGCCTTCTCTGTGATCATCGGCAAAATATACATCACAAACAATACCCCCACATACATCCCGCCAAGAATAAGCGCAGGCAGCAAGCTCACAGCGCGTTCGTCTTCATTCCCAGAGCCACTAAAAAACGCCCAAAAAATAAAACCAACAATCGCTGCAAAGATAAGTATGTGAACAATCCATTTAGTCATGTGGAGGAAGTTTTACCACAATCATCAGAGCCCGCAAAGAGCGAAAATCAATAACGCGACTCCTTAGCACAATACGCTTGCTCAAACTTCTCCATAGCCAAGCTATTACACAAATAAAAAATATCAACTTGAGTTAATTAAAATTGTGTGTATTCATGCGTGTTAACCCAATCTCTCATATGAGAACTCCCCCCCTATGCATACTTATATCGTCCGCCATTTGCCTTCCCACCTTCGCCCAGAGCTACGACTACGTTGACTGGCAAAGCGTCCATATCATGCACGCTGCGGATTCTGGCAGTGCTACTGGCCCAAGCTTCACTTTCAATGATAATAACCCACGCTCACTTGGAACGATCAGCTCCGGTGGAAATTCAGCCAGCGTCTCCGCTCATGGTTGTTTTGTAAACTCTGGAGTGGCATCAGGAGCACATCGCCCAGTGATTGACGGGACAAGTAACAAGTTCAGCACTTCCGCCCACTCACCAAGTGTGCCATTGACTGATTTTCTGGTGACTGACATTGGAACAGCTGGCACTACCGACCTTGTGTTTGACTTTGGAGGGGCCACACTCACCAACGTCGTTGTTCACTTCAGCAACGCCTTCAGAACATCGGGATCTAACTCTGGAGCATACAAAACCGCCAACTACCAATTTATATCAAACGATATCAATTCGATGGTCGTCAACACGCCGAGCACTGGCGCGGGAAGTCACAAGTGGATTATAAACCCTGGTAACACACTAACATTTGGAAATAACAGCCCAACAGATGGCACGGTCGTCTTGATGGGCAACATCAAAGGGTTCACATTGCGTAGCAACGTAGAAAACTACCTTCAGTTCCAAATTGGTGCCGAGTCCGTCACGCCCGTCCCTGAGCCATCCTCATCAGCCCTACTCGGATTCAGCGGCTTGGCTCTGGCTCTACGCCGTCACCGATAACAAGCACAACGTCATCATTTGCAAATCGCGCCCATTGGCTCATCTCTCAATGGGCGTCTTTTTTACCCCTTAACACAAAGCAACCAATAGTGCTTAAGGTTTCCTGCGAGCATTCCGCCCCTCATCGATAAGCTTCCAAAAGTGCTTGGATTCAGCCAGCTGCTCATCCTCGGATACCGGCAATTTCGAGCGGAACATGAAATCAGAAAATGTGCCCTTGTGCAGCACCCGGTGCACAATCACAGAGTCCTCTAACACCTCGAAGTAAATACGGTATTCATCCGTGCGGAAACGATACAGCTTCTTGCCGTCGCGGACAATTTCTCCATATCGATCTCCATCGATATCAGCTAGGTCTTCCTCCGTCACTTTGAACGCATCCAGCAAGTCAAGCTGAGCAAGCGTTTCCATGCGCGATATCTCACCCGCGCTGATTTCGTTAAATACTATCTGAAGCACGGCAGAAAGAAACCACTTCCCTACGATAAAATCAAGCTATCTCACAAACATCTGCCCGTTTGCGCACTTGCCATGATTGTTAAAAGGCAGCATCCTACCCCTGACAATATGACAGGAACGCTCACACGCTGGTGTCAGATCCCATACCTGACCAAGCGCCTCGCCACACACATCACCACGCTCGCGGTAGCCCTGGTGATCACATCCTGCGCTACCCGATTCAACCACCCTCCACGCGTGAAACACCAACCCAAACTCGCCAAAACGCATTACACCTCATATGATGGAGATAGGTTCGGGTATAAAAAATGGCCCGCAAAAAAAGACACCCCAAAAACCATTATCATCGGCATCCATGGAATCTCTGGCCATGCTGGCGACTTCGAAAACCTCTCCACCCACCTCTCTAAACACAACCCGCAAACATCCCTTTACGCCCCAGAAACCCGAGGCCAAGGCATGGATGAGAAAAAACACCGCCGTGGAGACATCCGTAAGGCAAGCGAGTGGCATAAGGACCTCTACACCTTCACCCGATTAGTACGCGCCGCCCACCCGAAGGCCCGCATCGTATGGTTTGGCGAAAGCATGGGCTCACTCATCGCCCTTCACGCCTACGGCAATCCCCCTCATGGAGCAAAGCGCCCAGACGGCCTCATACTCTGCTCTCCCATCGTCGGGGTAAGCAACAAAATCCCAGCATGGAAAAGCACCTCCCTTCGTATCGCGGCCTTCGCCCTCCCAAAGTATAAAGTTTCCCTAGAAAACCTCTCCGGCGTGCACAATGCCCAAGTCACAAAAGACGACATCCACTCAGAGCAAGCGGCCAAGAACCCATGGTATATCCGCCGCTACACACTCCGCTTACTCGTCACACTCGGAGACATGGTAGAGTCCCTCCCCGAGCAAGCGGCCAAAGTACAATGCCCAACTCTCATATTGCACGGAGGAAAAGACATATTCACTGACCCTAAAAACGTCCAAAACTTCTCCAAACACTTTGCCCTCCCCGCAAAAACCAAACGCCACTTTTACCCTAAATCCTACCACCTTCTGATGTACGACCACAAACGAGAAGTAATCTTCAACGATGTCAGCAGGTGGCTCCGCTCTCTCAATAAATAACGGAATACCAAAGAAAAACAAACAACCACGCGTATTCCCCCACACACATCATCCGTATCGTGAAAATTTCCAGAACCATCACCACCCTCTCCGCTTCCGCATTGTTTATTGCCTTCGGTGTCATCCTTCAGGCGCAAAACGAAGATCTTAAAAACGAGAAGCCGAAAGACGAAAAACCACAAGTCCCCCTCCTCCCGCAGGATACCCAAACCCTCATCGCCAATCTTGGCAATGAGTCCTTTGCCATCCGCCAAGCCGCCTACACCAAGCTCTGGAAAATCGGCCACCCCGCTATTCCCCTCCTGAAAAAGGCAACACAAAACACGGATCCAGAAATCTCATTCCGCGCCAAAGAACTCACCCTATTCATCAGCTCCGGTATCATCCCTAACACCCCAGCCCACATCCGCAAACTG
>JBMYYO010000033.1:0-26583 GCA_049609505.1 Akkermansiaceae bacterium
CTACTGGATGAGACTCACTGACGGAGGCATAGGCATGCACTACAGTGCCTACGTGCACCGCTACCCCGGATCAAACGGCTGCATCCGCATGCCAATGGATGGTGTAAAAACCATCTTCTCAAAAACCAAAGTCGGCACCCCTGTGCAGGTAACGTATTAAATCTATCAATCCGCAGAAGATTCAAAAAATCGATTCATTACTGGCATTGGTGTTTTTCTTGGACAGGATTAACACGATTCACAAGATTATCTAACCTTTCTTGGGAACATCGCCTCTGCCAGATACATGAGGATCAAGGCAGCGATAGCGGAAAACGGTAGCGAGGCAACGGCTCCTACGGCAGAGATGAACTCTCGCCCCTGAGTAGATGGACTCAGCGCAATCTCCGGCTCCTCGTGCACGGTGAGCATATCGAGAGGCAACATCATTTTTGCTTTCTCGACATCATACTTCACTTGCATCTGATCTTTAATCTTAAGAGCCGTCCGATACTCTTTGCGAGCCAGATTAAACTCCTGTATTTCCCTTGCTCTTGCCGTTCTATCTGGAGAACCAGAGGCTTTTGCGTCTTCCCCTCCCCAGGTAATGCCTACTTTTCTAGCTATCTCCGTGAGACGTTTACGCTGCAGCTTCAGTTCTTCGCTTTTGGCCTTCAACTCTTTTCTAATCGCGGCCAACTCCTGCTTTCTTTTCACAAGCTCTAATTCCTCGATACGTTTTTTGTAAGCTTTGTAAATGGCGACCGTGACGTCCTTGGCGATCGTTGGGTCTTCATTACGGTAGCTGATTTCGATCAAGTCTGTGCCTCGCCGTTGGCTGGTCCGCAGGTTGGCTTTGATGTTTCGAATCGCAGTCGCCTCATTGCCGCCTAGTTGATCGAGAAGTGATTGATCGGCGAGTGCTAGCTTGATGGTTTCCGTTGATTCAATAATCTCAAACTGAGTGTTCATAAATGTCCTCGTCATGGGAGCACTCGGTATGTGAGTAGAGGTGTGTAGTGTGCCAACGCGTTCGACTTGAACCAAGGCGGTGGACTTGTAGAGCGGGCCACCCATATCCATCCATTTGGGAATCATTGAGACAATAGCTGCCACTCCGATAATACAGATTACCCCTAACCACCACCAGCGAGCGATCACTTTACCGAGGCTAAACCGGCCTGGGGTGGGCCCCGTTAGCTGAGAAGATTGGCTCGAAGGTGCGTGAGGAGAACCTGGAAACTCTGGCGGCTTGGGTAAACTCATACGGGTATGACACCTTGCTCACGCACCATGTTCAACATTATTCCTCGGCAGCGGCGAACTGGGCGATCAGGCTAGTTTTTTTTGGGGGGGGGAGACAGGATTAACAGGATTTTATAAAAGTGAACTGATTTAGAGGTAGTTTTGAGCTCGTCTTATCCCAACTCATCAAGATGGCATCCATCGCATAGGTCGAATCTTGTTAATCCTGTAGTGCTCACAAACAAAATGCCGATGAGCTAGAAACTCATCGGCATTGCTAAAGGGGTTAGGAGAAGGTTTTATCCTTCGGGGACATCCTCTTTGGGCTCAGCTGGAGCTGGAGGAGGTGGCATGATGCCGCCTGGTCCTAGGCGTAGCTCAAGGCCACCTTTTCCGTTGTTCATCATGCCGAAGTTTAGCCCCTCGACACGTTCGCGGATGTCATCTGGCACAGCGGCTTTGTCCTGCTCAGTTTCATAGGGACCTTCGAAGGTGGTTTTACCAGCTTTATCCTTTACGATGATTTCTTTTTTCCCGTTGTTGGACTTCATGGTAACAGAACCCTTTTTGTCCATAAGGGTGATTTCAGCACCCACATTGCCGAGGTTGAGCATGCGGAGTTGCTTCATTCCGCCTTGGCCTTTTTTCCCTTGGGGAGCACCTGGCTGTGGATTAACCATACCAGGGATGATAAACGGGAGAGCATCTCCACCGCCATCACCAAGTTGTTTGCGGAGCTGCTCTACGTGTTTGCGGAGTTGCTCTTGCATACGCTTCATGTCCTCCTCATCGATCTGTGGCATATCGCCAAGACCTTGGAAGTTAAATGGCAGCCCGTTTGGATTGGCTCCGTTGCCTCGGTTTCTACGGTGCCTCGCGGTGCGCTCGCCGAGGGTAACTTCCACTTCAGCAGCTTTACCTTTGCTGATGTATTTAACGGTGACTTTATCGCCTGGTTTATGTTCACCAATGACATCGCGGACGTCTTGCTGAATGCCAATTTTTTTACCATCGATTTCTGTGATGATATCGTGAACGGCTAAGCCTGCCTTCTCAGCTCCTGTGCCGGGGACGACGCGAAGTAGCGTGAGTCCGTTACCGTGATCAAGGCCGAGGTGGAGGGATAACGTCTCAGATGCTGCTGCACCTGCTACGCCTAACATGGCGAATTTTTTTGCGGGTTTGGCAGCGGGATCAGCCTTGGCTGCTTTGTTTGCCTTTTCCTTAGGTGCGTTTTCTTTTCCGCCATTTGCGCCTGCTTCGTCAGCTGCTGGCTTGGGAACGGCGAGTGCTGGCACACTGAGGGCGGCTAGAGCAAGAGCAGCGAGACTGCCAAAGCTAAGGCCACTTGCCGCTGAGCGTGCTGATGGTGTTTTGGTAATCATGGATTTCATTTTCATGGGTTATTAGATTAATTTGGTTAGACTGGGGTTATTAATTTATAGTAGTTTGCAGTAGTTGCCGCCAGCTCGCGCCAGAGCAAAAAAACGTGAGGAACTCGCTCTTTCTGAACTACTTCTCTCGTTGCTAAGTCAGCGATAGACGAGGCAATTTTTGTTCAATAAAGTAATTAATTTTCCTCAACTGGAAGAAGCATAATTTTTACACCTGGGCGCTTGATTTCTATCTCGCGTCCTTGGGCATCAATGGCCTTGATGCGGTCCACGTAGTCCACGCGGATGCAGCGGTGGGGTCGGTTCTCATGGTTCAGCATAATGCCACGGTCACTGGTGTGAACCACGTTTGTGCTCAGTGAGTCTGGCATGATCCAGGCATCATTTGAGCTATTATCAACATCCATCATCGTAGCCGGATCTATCATAGTAGCGGGAACATCACGCTGAGGGATTACAGAAGTGTCCACGGTCTGATTAGACGGTCGATCAAAGTGTGGCAGGACTAGGGCTGCTGCGGCACCGAGCATGGCGACGGCTGCGGCTGCGGCAAGCATACCGCCAGACTTCCTGCCTCTCTTGATAGACTTGGAATTAGAGATTGAGACTACTTTTTCATCTTCGGGCACATAGCGGTGCCAGTTCCCCATGGCAGAGGAAAGGCGCTCTTGCATGGCATCTGGCATGGCGGTGGGTGCCATGTCCGCGAGTTCTTGCTCAAGCGGGTGCATGTCCACATCCATCCAGGAGTCCATGGCTTGTTCCATACGGGAGATCATGTCTTCTGGCATGGCAGAGGGAATGAGGCTGGAGAGTTGCTGCTCAAGGGCGCGCAAATCATCATCAAGCTCGGTGGAGAGGTCAGTATTCATAGTGAATAGGAATTGTGGGGGCTGGGGTGTAAAATTGTGCGGGAAAAGTGGCTGACTTAAATATCGCCCTTAAATATTAAATATCGTTATGGATGCGGGATGGTTCGAGGGATTTTTTAAGGCGTTCGAGGCCATAGCGGTATCGGGAGGCAACTGTGTTTAATGAAACACCTAACATTTCTCCGATTTGGGCAAAGGTGTGTTCACCCCAAATTTTCATTATGATGACTTCAGAGAATTTTGGTGGGAGTTTCTTGAGGTTTTCCTCTAGGAGATTGCGTGTTTCATCGTTTGACGCTCCGGTTTCAAACCAAGGATCGCTCATGCCTCCGGTTTCGCCCCGGCGGTCGGCTTCTGATTTTTCTTCACGGCGGTTACGGCGGTCGTTTTTCCGCCCGAGATCAATAGAGAGCCTGCGGATGGCGGTGTAGAGGTAGGGCTTCCATTGTGGTTGACCACCATCGAATGTGCCTTCTTCTACTTTGCGGGCCAGCTTCACGAGGGCGTCCTGCAAGACATCCTCAGCGTCCTCGGCGGTGCGGGTTTGCTGCCGGGCAAAGAGTAACATGCGTGAGCCGTTTTCGCGTAACCACTCAGACCATTCGAGGGTTTTTGGGCTAGCTTGATGAGTGTTTTTTTGAGCTTTGGCTGCTCCTGCAATAGCGCGTGCAGTTTCTAGCTGAACTGGCTCACTGGTAGAGTCTGGTTCTGGGCTGTCGCTGTTGTCTATTGCCATACGGATTGCCATCGGTGATGAAGGGTTGGGTTGTTGGTGAATTCTTGGAGCTGAGGGGCACTGAGGGGTGGAGCTGGGGGGAAACTTGCTCGTTTTCCCTTCTCACATCCACCTGCATAGCGTCGCACAGAATATGATTTGTGCAAGTGGTGAGTGGTTTTTTACCATGCTTAGGCAAGATCGACTAGCCATTTACCCGTAAGGGATTGCGCGCATTGGGAAACCTCTTGCGGGGTGCCTTCTGCTGTGACTTGTCCGCCGTGTTGCCCGCCGCCTGGACCGAGGTCAATAATGTGATCGGCGGCACGGATGACATCGAGGTTGTGCTCGACGATGACCAAGGAGTTTCCCGCATCGCGCAGCCGGGTCAAGCAGTGGAGCAGCACCTGCACATCCTGAAAGTGGAGACCCGTGGTGGGTTCATCAAGCAGGTAGAGGCAGTGGCCAGAATTCGGCCGAGATAACTCATCGGCCAGCTTCACTCGCTGGGCTTCGCCGCCAGAAAGGGTGTTGGCTGGCTGGCCGAGCTTGATGTAGCCAAGTCCGACATCGCAGAGGGCGCGAAGAATGCGGTGGAGCTTGGGCACATTGGCAAAAAACTTTTCCGCGTCATCTGCGGTGAGATCGAGGATTTGTGAGATGTTTTTCCCTTTGTAAGTGACGGTGAGTGTTTCGCGATTATATCGCTGCCCGGAACAGGAATCACAGGTGATGAAGGCATCATTGAGGAAGTGCATATCGATGCGTAGTGCACCATCGCCGAGGCATTTCTCACAGCGACCGCCCTTGATATTGAAACTGAATCGTCCAGCGTTATAGCCGCGCTGTCGGGACATGGGGAGCTTGGCAAAGAGCGCCCTGATGAGATCAAAGGCGCCGGTGTAGGTGGCGGGATTCGAGCGAGGGCTACGGCCGAGGGGTTTCTGGTCAACCACGACTACTTTTTGCAGGTGCTCAAGCCCTTCGATGGAATCGTGTGCTCCAGGGGTACTGGTGGCACGGTGGAAGTGGCGAGAGAGTGCACGGCGCAGGATGTTATCAATCAGAGTAGATTTGCCACTGCCGCTGGGACCGGTGACGCATACCATTTGGTCAAGCGGGATGGTGACATCAATGCCACGCAGGTTGTTTTCCCGAGCATTACGAATGGTGATAGCAGCGGTTGACTCTGGGTGAGTGCTTGGAGTGGAGTTCTCAGAAACACCTGCCAGCCACTGCCCAGTGACGGATTGTTTCTGTTTCATTACCTGTTTGGGGGTGCCTGCGGCGAGGAGCCTACCGCCCATGGTGCCCGCGCCAGGGCCGATATCGATCAACCAGTCTGCGGCGCGGATGGTATCCTCATCGTGTTCGACAACGACGACGGTATTTCCCACATCACGGAGACGTTGGAGTGCCTTGATCAAGCGGGCGTTATCGGCGCTGTGCAAGCCAATGGATGGCTCATCCAGCACGTAGATCACGCCGGAGAGTCCCGCCCCGATCTGGGTAGCTAAGCGAATACGCTGTGACTCACCGCCAGAGAGAGACGTGCTGGCGCGATCAAGGGTGAGATAAGATAGGCCGACATCGTCTAAGAAGCTGAGCCTGCGTATGATCTCATCTAACACACCCTGTAGTGCCTCTGAACTTTCCTCTGGCAGTGTGGCATCGCGCAGCCACGGCAGGGCATCCTCTACCGAGAGATGGCAGAGATCTTGGATGCCCAAGAGGTTTCCTGCGGAGTTCTGGAGGGAAACGGCGAGTATTTCTGGCTTGAGGCGTTTTCCTTCACATGACAGACAGCGGCGGGAAGTCATGAACCGATTCATGCTGCGGCGCACGGCGTTACTTTTACTATCGCGTGTAAAACGCTCCACCGTGCAACATAGCCCCTCGAAGGGCTTGGTGAATGGCCGCTGAAATCCATCTTTTTCCCAGATCACCTCTAATGATTTATCACCTGTGCCGTAGAAGAGAGCTTGCTTGAATGCCTCTGATAAACTCGCAAAGGGGGCATTAAGATCAGCCTTCATTTCGGCGGCTAGAGCTTCTATTTTTTTCCCCTGCCAGCTGGTTTTTTTCTTACTGCTTTTCCAGATCACTATCGCACCTTCGTTGAGCGATTTAGTTTCATCAGGCACGATGAGCTTGGGATCGCAGGACATTTCGGTGCCTAGTCCGTGACACGTTGGGCAAGCACCATGACTGGAATTAAACGAAAAATGTTTGGGCGTAAGTGCTGGAAGCTCAAAGCCTGTGCTCGGATTCCGGTAGCTTGTTAGAAACGATACTACCTGCCAATCATCATCGTCTGGAGTCATCAGATGCGCAATCGCCTGACTCCCGCAGAGGCGCAGTGATGTTTCCACTGAGTCAGAGAGCCGGGCGGTGTCCCCTCCCCTAACAACCAAGCGATCCACGACGATTTCGATGGTTTTGAGTTTCTTAGGCCAGTTCGCAAGGCAGTCTTCAAGATCAAACATCTTCCCATTCAGCATGAGGCGTACAAAGCCCTGCCGTTGGAGGTTTTCAACGAGAGCAGATGCATCCTGCGCTTCAGAAAGTGGCACGGGGGCTAGCAAAATGACCTTCGTTCCATCGGGCTGCGAGCTCAAGTGATCAATAATTTCCTTAGACGTCATCTTCTCTAACGGCTCCCCCGTTTTAGGATCGTGAGGAATACCAGCGGCGGCGTAGAGAATGCGAAGGTAATCATAAACCTCCGTTGCCGTGGCGATGGTGGAGCGTGGGTTCATGCCACCGTTGCGCTGCTCAATAGCAATGGCGGGGCTGAGTCCACTGATAGAATCTACCTCTGGTTTATCTAACTGATCGAGGAACTGCCTCGCATACGCACTCAAGCTCTCTACGTAGCGCCGCTGCCCCTCCGCGTAGAGAGTATGAAATGCCAAAGAGGACTTCCCACTTCCACTGGGGCCAGTAATAACCACGAGTTTCCCTCTGGGGATGGATACATCTATCCCCTGCAAATTATGCTGTCGCGCGCCTTTGATCTCAATATTATCCACTGCCAAATACATAGATCAGACTGCGGTGGCTTGCCAATGCAATCATTTTACCATATTGTCTCCCCTCGCCACCCCTGCTTGATGTTTTCTCTTAAAACCATGATCACTCTATCCGCTCTCATTGCCGCAGCCATGAGTACGAGCTCGTGTTCGCCTGCGGTTGCTGTTTGCAAAAAACAACCCATCGATCGCACCGCTGCCGTTGGGACAAAAAAATTCGAAGCCGCTGTGGCACGGACTACTCAAAGCGGCTGGGTCAATGGCAACCGCATCACCACCTTAGTCAACGGCAAGGAGTTTTACCCAGCGATGCTCAAAGCCATCCGCGGCGCGACCAAGAGTATCACCTTTGAAACCTATGCCTTTGTGAATGGCAAAACGTCACGGGAATTTGTCAACGCCTTCTGCGCCAAGGCAAAGAGTGGGGTAAAAGTACACATTATCCTAGATGGCATAGGTGCCCGCAACATTGGCGATGTCAATGTGCAGCTGCTGCGCTCTGCTGGAGTGTCCGTGTATTTCCTCCGCGAAGTCTCACTACTCAACCCCGTGTTGTCTAACTACCGTGACCACCGCAAAGTCATGGTGGTAGATGGCAAAATAGCATTCACAGGCGGCTGTGGCATTGCCGAGGCATGGACAGGAGACGCCCACACCCCGCAGCACTGGAGGGAAACCCACTACCGAGTGACAGGGCCAGTGGTTGCCCAAATCCAACACGCTTTCCAAGACAATTGGCTCAAAGCTGGCGGAAAAAAACTCTCTGGCAATAACTACTTCCCAAAGCTCTCCGCCACAGGAAACACCCGTGCCAGCGCTTTCATTTCTGCGCCCATTGATAAGAAATTCACCATCCCTCACCTTTACCGACAGGTCATTTCCTCAGCACGAAAAAGCATTGTCATCCAGAACTCCTACGTGCTCCTAGATCGCCCCCTCATGGAGGAAATCTTAGCAGCCCGCAAACGCGGCGTGCATGTGGAATTGATCGTGCCGGGCACCGTTACTGATGCTTGGATGCTGCGATTTTTATCCCGCTACCAATACAATGCCCTACTTGGTGCAGGGGTTCATATTTACGAATACAAGCCTACCATGCTACACTGCAAAGTCATGGTGGTGGACGGTGTTTTCTCATCTGTCGGCTCGGCAAACTTTGATCCCCGCTCTCTCTACATCAATGATGAATCAAACCTCAATGTGCACGACGAAACCTTTGCCAAGGAGCAACTAAAAATCATCGCCAGAGACAAACAAAAGTGCCAACGCATCCTACACGCCCCTGCGTTATGGAACCC
Organism: Akkermansiaceae bacterium; assembly: GCA_049609505.1. GTDB lineage: Bacteria > Verrucomicrobiota > Verrucomicrobiia > Verrucomicrobiales > Akkermansiaceae > Oceaniferula. The sequence continues at coordinate 8,536 of JBMYYO010000033.1, forward strand.
ACTCACCATGCCATCGCGGGCGGGCGCGGGGCTATTGTTCCCCCAACTCTAGGGCAAACCAAAGAAACGCCAAGCACGCTCAACACCACAAAGGGCCACATAATGGCACTATGGTAGCATTAGCAGATCGCTCTCCGTGATATAAAAATGAAGGCGATGCTTTTCCCACTACACCCTGCGGCGCAGGATGAGGGCGAGCCCACCAAGAGCGAGTAAGGCAGTGGATGATGGCTCAGGAACGGCGGCACCGTAGATCTCTACTTCACGCAGGGAGAGCACGTTAGGCCCTCCATCAGCAACTGAAGCATTGTTAACTCCGCCAATGAGCTCGATGCGAACGCGATCACCAGTGCCGATAAATCCTCCAGTATCTTCTTGGATGGAAAATATAGCACCAGCATTACCGCCATTAGCAGTTTCAAAGTAATTCTCACCCCACACTTCGGTAACGCCATTGAAGATAGACACGCGGAAGTTACTAAGGCGTGTAGGGCAACAGTCTCCACGGTTATAGATGGCTATCTCGTTAATATCGGTAAGTGAATTAAAGGTTGTTTCCCAGAAAACAGCACCGCTAGCAGCAGGGTCAGTGTGGGTGGTCGATCCAGCAGCAAATGCTATGGCTGTGCTGCCATCAATGGCTTTATCCGCTGAGGGAGCAGCGCTATTCACAAGAGTCGATGACTGAGTGGCTGTACTGCCTAGTGCCATATTGGAGAATGCAAAAGCTTGGCCAATCACATCAATCTCAGCAAGCGATATGACAGAGCCTCCTCCGACAGGTGCTAATGAGTTCCGCTGCACACGCACATATCGCGCCGTGGCACCGACGGAGCCAAAGGCGGCTGTAGCACCAGCGGCACCTTGATTTCCCGAATCATAGACGGTAGTTCCGACCCCAAAAGCAACATCGTTACTGGCAAGGACTGAGTAGTTCGCAAGACGCCCACCACAGCAGTCAGTTCGGTTATAAAGTGTGATGTCTGTGATAGCACGCGCTGTCCCCAGATCAACTTGGAACCATGAATTGGGGTCGCCATTATCCGCCGAGTGAGTGACAGAGCCATTGCCCCAAACACCATCATAGTTTCCATCGATCGCCCGCTCATTGGCCACATTTGCACTGGAAGCATCTACGGTTACACCAGCTAGGTGGGACCAGTTTGTGGGTGCGTTCTGAACAAAAGGGTTAGTAACAACGGCAGCTGAAGCCACTCCCGAGAGGGCTGCTAGAATAGCGAAAGTGTATTGGGTGTTCATCGTTTGGTTAGGAATTTGAGGTTTTTTATTTTTTGCGGCGGAAAATTAAGGCCAGTCCACCAAGACCAAGTAGGGCAGTGGATGATGGCTCGGGAACTGCAACGCCATAGATCTCTACCTCACGCAGGGAGAGCACGTTAGGTCCCCCATCAGCAACTGAAGCATTGTTGACTCCGCCAATGAGCTCGATGCGAACGCGATCACCAGTACCTATAAATCCTCCAGTATCTTCTTGGATGGAAAATATAGCACCAGCATTACCGCCATTAGCAGTTTCAAAGTAATTTTCACCCCACACTTCGGTAACGCCATTGAAGATAGACACGCGGAAGTTACTAAGGCGTGTAGGGCAACAGTCTCCACGGTTATAGATGGCTATCTCGTTAATATCGGTAAGTGAATTAAAGGTTGTTTCCCAGAAAACAGCACCGCTAGCAGCAGGGTCAGTATGGGTGGTCGATCCATCAGCAAACACGCCAGCTAGGCTACCATCAATGGCTTTATCTGCTGTTGGGCTAGCTACGTTTCCGAGTGTAGAAGATTGATTGGCTGTGCTACCGAGAGCAAGATTGGCGAATGATGAGCCGCTTGCTGTCCCTAAGATTTCGACCTCAGCGAGTGAAAGGATCTGTTCGTTCGTATCGCCCAAGCCATCAAGACGAACACGGACGTATTGCGCTGTAACGCCAATCCCCGAAAGTGTAAACGGAGTGGCAGGCTGAGTAGCAATGTTCCCTGAGCTGTAAAGAGATGAGCCAAATGTGGCATCGTTACCAGCAAGCACAGTGAAGTTCGAAAGGCGACCCGCACAGCAGTCAGTCCGGTTGTAAAGAACGATGTCATTGATGCTTTGGGAAGAGCCCAGATCGACCTGCCAGTATGGAGCTAGATCATTAGGATCAGTATGCGTGACGGAGTTACCTAGCCATTGACCGTTTGTATCACCATCAATGGCGCGGTCTGCCGTGCTACCAGCTCCGTCAGTGGACTGACTAGCGGTGACCCCACCTTGCTGAGTGAGATTTTGGGGAGAATTTGCAACAAACGTGTTTGTAACGATAGCTGCTGAAAGCGAACTGGCAATGCCAAGGCTCGAGACAAGGAAGGAAAGTTGTGTTTTCACGAGTATGTGTATGTCGAGCCAGCTACTGGAGCCGACTCTGTGTGCGTATGTTATCTGTGTGCGTATGTTATAGAAGCATATTGAGGTTACAACATGCAGCGAAGGGGTTCTTACGAAAAAAAGATGGGGTAAAACAAGTGGAAAATGAGCAATGTGGGGAAAATATTGCAAAATAAAGACCGACTCCTCTCAGTTTCTGGGCTAGAGTTGCTACGCTATGAAACTTATTTTTCGTGAAAAATTCATTACCCTGCTCGTGGTATTCCTCGTTGCCCTCACCAGCACTGCCACCATTGTTTGGGCGAAGCAAAGCAAACTCGCCACGGCCAAACAATACGATATTCAAGAAGGTGACATTGTTTTCCAAGAATCAGACGGTGGGCAGGGCAAGGCGATCAAAGCTGCCACCAACTCACGCTGGACACACGTTGGCATCGTTTATTTCAAAGATGGAAAACCTATGGTGCTGGAAGCCGTGCAGCCGGTGCAGGTAGTGCCACTGAAAACCTTCATCGCACGCAGCCCAAAAAGTTTCTACGCCATGAGGGTGAAAAACCTCGCAGATAAAACAACAAGATCCAAACTCGCCCGTGCTCGACTTTATGCTGAACAGCAAGTCGGCAAGAACTACGACTTTCGCTTTCAGTGGTCTGACTCACGCATTTATTGCTCTGAGCTGGTTTGGAAAATTTACAATACCGCTGGCGTCAAACTCTGCGAGCCACGGAAGTTTAGCAGCTATAACCTCAAGCACCCCACCGTGCAGCGCATCATCAAGCAACGTTATGGCTCAATGCAGAACCTCCCTCTCAATGAACTCGCCGTCGCGCCCTCGGACCTTGCGCAGTCGGCACTACTAGAAGAGGTGCCACGCAAAAAATAAAGTGCAGCCTTAGGTGATCACTCACTGTGTAGAAACCTCAGCTACAACTGCACTTAAATACCATTGACCTTGGTGCCCTCTGCATCTAGCTCTCCGCTATGGATAACCCCGTTGCGCTCTTTATCGTCATTTCCCTTTTTGCCCTGTGGAAACTGGACTTCATCTCTGCCCTACTCAATCTCAAGGCGCTGGACCCTAAATTACCTGAGGAATTTAGCGGCGTTTACGATGAGGAGAAATATGCTAAGTCACAAGAATACACCCGAGTTTCTGAGCGCTATGGAATCATCACGGCCACCTTCAGCCTGACTGTTCTGTTAGTCTTCTGGTTCATCGGCGGCTTCGGCTGGTTAGATAATCTCGTCCGTGGCTTTGGCTGGGGAGAAACACTCACCGGCATTGCGTTTATTGGTGCTCTTTTTCTCGGCAACACCCTGCTGAGTTTGCCGTGGTCTATTTACGATACCTTTGTCATTGAGGAAAAATTTGGGTTTAACAAAACCACACCTGCCACCTTCGCTGTGGATCAGATCAAAGGTCTCGTGCTGGCTGCTGTGCTCGGCATCCCCCTACTGGCGCTGGTGCTGTGGATTTTTAACTCAGTAGAAAACGCCTGGCTTTGGGCATGGTTAGCATTCACTGCCTTTCAGCTACTTATGACCTACCTCGCACCAGTAGTGATTCTTCCCCTGTTCAATAAGTTCCAACCCATGGAAGACGGCGAGCTCAAGTCCCGCATTCAAGAGATGGCGAAGCAGTGCGACTTCCCGCTCACCGAGATCCACGTCATGGATGGCTCCAAGCGCTCCACGAAGTCTAATGCGTTTTTCACTGGCTTTGGTAAGCGTAAAAAAATCGCCCTCTTCGACACCTTGATTGAAAACCATGGCACGGATGAATTGTTAGGCGTGCTTGCCCATGAGATCGGTCACTTCAAGAAGAAACACATCATCCAGCGCATGGTCTTCTCCTTTGTGCAAACGGCGGTTGTTTTTTTCCTGTTAGGAATGATTACAGACAAGGATAGTGCCTTTGCCAAAATGCTCTTTGCTGCCTTCGATGTGGAAATTTCCGTCTATGCAGGGCTGGTTTTCTTTATGCTTTTATTCTCACCTGTGAGCAAAGTGCTTGGCATCATTGGGAACATTTCTAGCCGCAAACATGAGTTCGAGGCAGACGCCTATGCCGTCGATGCCCAAGGCACCCCAGAGCACCTCATCACCGCGCTCAAGAAACTAGCGGCTGATAACCTCTCAAACCTCACGCCTCACCCGCTGCCAGTGTTTCTAGATTATTCTCATCCACCGATGCTCACTCGTATTGAGGCGATGCGCCGGCTAAAGTAAGCAGGGGTCTGGATACTTAGCCATCTGGCGTGGCAGGACTCGTTTTGCATCAATTGATACGCCGCCACTGACCACACCAGCGTGCCGTAGCGCGCTAATCAGCGGAGAACATAACGTATTTCAAACGACATCCCACCACGCCTATTTTGCTGTTGAGGCATACTTCTGAGAAGAAGAAACCCGCTTAGCATGGGTGCGGCAGCGTCAGCTATTTCAACCACAGAGCTTGGTAAAGGGCAGGAACCAAGACACCGTGGAAAGGTGACGAAGCGAGTGCGCGGAGGTTTGCACCTACCATCGCCAAGCTTCATCGGGTTATGACCGCACGCTTTGGGATTTGTCAGAAATTTATTTATTTCTAACGTTTTGAGGAGTCGAGTGTCAGGTACGCTTCTAACATGACCACTAAATGAAAAGCCTAACTAGCAGCTTGCTACTTCACCTCAATGACAAATGGTTTAGTTGTTTCATCGCCCAGCTCGCGATACCATTTTACGTAGTATCCTTTCCAGAGCTTTCCTTTTTTATCCCGGTAGCGGTTTTCAACAATGAATTTTCCTTTGCCGTCTTCGGTTTTGAAGAGAAACTTTTTACCCTCTTGGCCGTCCATATCTACTTCTAGTGCAGTTACGCCGTCCTTGGTATTTTTCTCATCGTTGAGATCCACCTCCTCGTAGGTTTTGAGGGTCACTCGCTTGCCGTCTTTGGCGCGAACGAAACGGAATTTATCCTTCCGCATTCTAGCCTTCGCCTTTTTCTCATCGCTATAAGTGGGCGAGTACATGGCGGGCATTAGAACTTTGAAACCAAAGTAAATTTTCCCCTTAGTTAGCTTTCCTCGATCCAATATCTTACCATCGAAGATAATGCGATCACGGTCATACTTGATGCTTACCTCTACCTTGGCGTCCCCTGTGGATTCCGCCGTAAACTTCACTGCCTCATGCTCTAGCCCCGCTTTCTGAGTGGTGGCAAAGCCTTCGTCCTCCTTGAGGCGTTTGTAGTAACGTTTGCCCTGATCATTTTCAACGATCACCTCTGGGTAGATTTTTACCACTCGAGTATGGCCGACCCGTTTTTTGTTTTTGCCGATCAAGTGGATCTCGCAAGCGCCTTCATTATTTACGCCAAACTCAAAACCACGGCGCACGTAGCCGGAGAAAAAACCTAACCATGGTGCCTTGGATAAACTCGGAAGTTGTTGGGCTGGTGCCGCGCCGGAAGCTATCAGAAGAGCGATCAATGACACCAGAGGAATCTGCAATGAGGGGAGTTTCATGCCCCCATGATAAGACAATTTGGCAAACTGCCAAGTTTTCTTCTGCTTTCTCCGTTGCACCCACGGCAAATCTCTGGATGATGTGCCCAGCCAAGATGATGAATAACCAAGAGCTATCTGAAAAAATTACCGCCTCCTGCCAATGGGTCCCCGCCGTGAAGGAAGAAATGAGCAAGGTCCTCGTAGGGCAAGCCGCTCTGGTGGACCGGCTCCTTATCGGGCTCCTCAGCAAGGGTCACATCCTGTTAGAAGGCGTCCCTGGGCTAGCTAAAACACTCGCTATCAAGGCACTTTCTGGCTGCTTGCACACAAACTTCTCCCGCCTTCAGTTCACTCCAGATTTGTTGCCATCAGATTTGATTGGCACGATGATTTATAATCCCAACGAGTCCACATTCTCTGCCAAGCTCGGCCCCGTTTTCAGTAACATCGTGCTCGCTGATGAAATCAACCGTGCTCCTGCTAAGGTGCAGTCTGCTTTGTTAGAGGCAATGCAGGAGCGCCAAGTCACGATTGGCGACAGTACATATCCCCTACCCGATCCGTTTCTGGTGTTAGCCACTCAAAACCCCATTGATCAAGAGGGCACTTACCAGCTTCCAGAAGCCCAGCTAGACCGATTCCTACTCAAGGTCACCGTCTCCTACCCAAGCCCCGATGAAGAGCTGATCATCCTCAATCGGATGGCAACTTCTGCACCTACTTACCAGACGACCCCAGTGGTCGATCTCGGAACCATCGCGCAGAGTATCGATCTAGTGAATAATGTTTACATTGATCCAGCAGTGCAGAAGTACATCGTGGAGCTAGTGCATACAACGCGCTTCCCAGCAAAGGTCGATACGGGGTTAAAAAACCTCATCCGTGCAGGCGCCTCACCTCGTGCATCGATCAACCTTGCTCTGGCTTGCCGTGCTCGTGCATTTATGGCAGGCCGATCCTTTGTTACACCTCAGGACGTGAAGGACCTTGCGCTTGATGTGCTACGCCACCGGATTCTACCAAGCTACGAGGCGGAGGCGGAAGATGTGACTACGGACTCTATTGTATCACGCATTCTTGCCAAGGTGCCTGTGCCGTAGGTCAAAAGCTCACGTGCCACTAACAATGCGCTGCTTCATAGTGCCTATGCTTTCTATGCAGAGCTCCACTTGATCCCCTGCGGATAGGAACCTTGGTGGATCATAGCCCATGCCAACGCCCGCAGGTGTGCCTGTGGCGATGATATCACCGGGGAGCAGTGTCATGAATTTGGAAACATAACTGATAAGCTCTGCCGCGCCAAAGGTCATGTCTCCACTCCATCCGTTCTGGCGTTTCTCACCGTTTACTTTGGTCCAGAGGCACAAACTTTGTGGGTCTGTGAGTTCATCCGTGGTTACCAGACAGGGACCGATAGGAGCAAAGGAATCGTGGCTTTTTCCCTTCACCCACTGGCCGCTGTGCTCCTTCTGCCAGCATCGCTCACTGTAATCGCAAATCACGCTGTATCCAGCTAAGTAGCCGAGCGCGTCCTTGGCGCTCACATTTTTAGCCGTGCTGCCGATGATTAATGCCAGCTCCACTTCGTAGTCTAACTTCTCTGCCCCAACAGGGAGAACCACATCATCAAATGGACCACAACAGGCAGTGCTTGCCTTCATAAACAATACGGGCTCGTCAGGCACACCACCGCCAAATTCCTTGGCATGGTCGGCATAGTTTTTGCCAATGCATACCACCTTGGATGGCCGAGAAACCGGTGAACCTAGGCGCACACCTGATGAAATCTCACGCCCGCCTGGGCAACCGTCATCTACCCACGCACGGAGTGATTCCAAGCCACCACAGGCAAAAAAACCTTCATCGTAATTCAGAAATTCTGTGGAGGCATCAACCATGCGGCCATCCCCTAACAGGACGCCAGGAGATTCCCGCCCTACTTCACCGTGCCGTATTAATTTCATCGTTTGGTATCTGGTTGGGTGTTTGACTTTGATGGAAGCGGCTATTCAAAAAGAGCTGAGGCCTCGCCTGGGAGTGGGAATGAGCCACCTCGTTCCTTTTTCCACAGCAGAGTGCCGTTCTGGCGGATTTCAAATATCCCGCCTCCCCCACCGATCAGGGTGACAGCTTCTCCGGTGGTTTGTTTGATCTCAGCCGACACACGGTCGGCCTCAGGGAGGTAGTTTCATTGCTCGCAGTATTCGATCTCAATAGCCATGCGATTACCCTGCACGATGTCGCTAAAAATGTCACGCCAAAGAGCGGAGGATTTCTCCGGCAGCGCACTTCATACCAGTGAGTCAAACCACTGAGTATTGGAAAACATAAAAGGAGCTGCCTGCTGCTGGCTACTCGTCACTACTCTTTGAGGCTTTTAACAAACTCTCGCCACATGAGCCTGGTAACGTGGTATTTGAGAAGCGCCTCAGGGGTCACTCTCGGGGGGAACTCAGGCAGTGGTGTAAAGCTGGTGTTAGAGGCGAGATGAGTGCGCAGCATGGCATACGCACCGGCTTGGATCTGGCTTGCTAGCATCGTTGTCTGCTTGGGGTCCGTCATAAACGAAATGGGAGGCGTGGCAGCGGATGGTGCACCGGCCTCCTTCCCCGGTCTTGAAAACCAGATCGCTATTGGCACGTTAGGTGTTTTGATTTTACTTGGCTTACCAATGGATGCCTTAACGGTCACGTGGATGACATAGCCTGATGCCTCGCTGATAACGTCTGCTGTTTTCTGCAGGGCATCTTCTAAAGCAGCCTTATCCTTAATCGCCGCTCCAGCGTGAAGGGTAAGTTCAATGGTGGCACCTGGATCAGGATTCCATGGTGGCAATGAGAAGCGGAGCCGCTTAACCGCATTCACGGCAAGGGCACGCTGCTCCTCATCAGGGTCCGTGGAATCGATCACTCGTTCCCACGCAAGCAGAGCATGAATGAAGTGACCTTTGGTTTCCAAGTGGGTGGCGAGCTTAATCATCGCATCCACGCCTTCCTCCCCCATGGTGCCATAGGCGGAAAGTGCGGGAGAGGCATCTAGGTCACCTACGGGAAGAAGTTTGTCCGCTTGTTTAGGAGCCGTTGCTGGATTCTGGGGAGTCACGATCTCCGAGCCGGCAAAGAGAGCTGGGTCAATGGGCTTGGGCGGAGGAATGTTAGGGCTTGATGCCTTCCACTCTTCTGCAACTTCCGCCAGCTCAGCAGGTGTAGGCGGCGTGGTGATATCCGTCCCTCTAATCCCCAGAAACCAGACACCCACTGCCACAAGCAGGCAACTTGGGATAGTGATGTAAATGGGGACGGTCATAAAAATTGCGAGGGAAAAATTGTGGGGAAAGCTGCTAGATAAACTGCTAGATAAAGAAGTGCAAGGAGGCGCGATGCCTCATTCATAGTAACGGCCTGTGCGCGGGGAAAATTACACAAAAAAGCCCCCTGTAAAAGGAGGCTTTTGAAAATTGATATTGAGATTGATCATTACGGGGAGTCCGCGTTGATCATTCTAATTAGTCCTGATCAGCAGGCTTCACGTAGAGAGCACGTTTGCCAACACGCTCACGAAGGTAGTTCAGCTTAGCACGGCGCACTTTACCACGGCGAGTCACCTCGATCTTAGCAACACGTGGTGTGTGCAGAGGGAAAACACGCTCAACACCCTCACCGGATGAAATCTTACGCACAGTGTAGGATGCGTTGATACCGCTTCCTTTGCGGGCAATGCAAAGACCTGCAAAGACCTGAAGACGCTCTTTACCACCCTCAACAACGCGAGTGTGGACTTTCAAGCTATCGCCTACGTTGAAGTCTGCGACGTCTTGGATTTGCTCTTTTTCGATTTTATCGATAATGTTCATGGTGACCTGAGTGGGTTGAAATTCTTATGGAAATTGGTTTCCTGCGGTGCAGGGGGCGGGAGAACTAGCGTATGAGAATGCGGATTGCAAATGTTTTTTCCCGTCGATGGCTAAAAAATTACGAAATGGATCGACGCCTCACGAGGCGTGAGGTTATCTCATCCACATGACCCGCGCCACATACATTGCACTCATCACGCTTGGACTGCTCTCAGCCGTCTCTCCTCAAGCTCATGCCAAGGACCCAGCTGACGTTGCCAAACGTCAATGCCGCTCCGTGCATCTTGGGTTTAAAATGAAGGAGGCCACCGCTCTCTACAATGAGATCGTGGTGGAAAAATCCATTCCTGGAACCTACTTCTGTGCTTTGGGCTTCAACAGAGGATATTTTGGAATGCAGGAGCTATCCAACGGCAAGAAGGTAGTTATTTTCTCCGTTTGGGATAAGAGCAAGACGGACAACAAACACGCTGTGGATGAAGCACAGCGCGCCAAGGTGATGGAGCGTGGCGAGGGAGTGCGCACGGGAAGGTTCGGCGGTGAAGGCACTGGGGCTCAAAGTTTCTACGACTACGAGTGGAAAAACGGCGAGGTCGTTCGCTTCCTTGTGCAAGCCAAATCGATCGAAGACGGCGGCAGGAAGTTCACTGATTTCAAAGGTTGGTTCTATGACAACGCCCGCAAGAAATGGCAACTCATGTGCACCCTCCGCACTCCGACCGAAGGGATTAAGCTGCGTGGCGCTTACTCGTTTGTGGAGGACTTCCGCCGCAACTATAAATCCGCTACCTTCATTCACAAAGCACGCTTTCAGAACACCTGGGCGCAGTTGCCAGACGGCTCGTGGAAGGCTCTTACCATGGCAAGATTCACTGCCGATGGGAACCCATCCAAGGCCATTGATGCTGGTAAGCAGGGCGATGGTTTCTTCCTACAAACTGGGGGCACCACTACGATGAAAACCAACAAGCTGTGGAGCTGGATGCAGGGAAATCAGCGCAAAGGCAAGCTGATGGAAAGCATCAAACCGCTGCTCCAAGGGCAAGCTCCTGTAAAGAAATAGGACTCCCCCCCTTGGATCAACCTAAGGCTTGGGCGGCCTCGTATTCAAAGCATCCTCGCTTCTTGTGGAGCACTTATATCTAACACTGCCGAGGGCTTAGCCAGTGCTAGAGAACCTGTAAAACACATCAGCAAAAATGGCAATGTTAGAGCGGGCGTTAGAGCGGGCTTCATCCCCGCAGCTTAATTATTGAGTGTGTTTTTCAAAGCCCAAAATCGATAACTGCAAGGGAACCTAAATAAACGCTGGAAATGCGACACCACTAAGGTATGCTTCGGGCGATGTTACATTTGATTGAACAAGGCGGCTCATTTGTTTACGTGCTAGGGGTATTGGCCTTTGTGAGCATGCTCATCGTACTTGAGCGGGTTTTCTTTTTTCAGAAGGTTAGGATCAACGTTGGTGATCTCCTACTGGGCATTGCGAACCACGTTAATAAAGGTGCCTTTGCAGAAGCTCTCCACGAAGCCGCGCGCGCGCCTGGTCCGATCGCACGGATGGCACACGCCGTGCTCATGCGGAAGAATCTCCCCCGCCGTGATCTGCGCGACATCGCACAAGAGGCTGGGCAGCTAGAAGTGCCACGCCTAGAGAGAAACCTCCGCGCCCTCTACGGAATCGCGCTAGTGGCTCCGCTCATCGGAATGCTTGGCACGATCACAGGGCTGATCAAAACCTTCATTGCGGTCAGTGCAGAGAAGGGAAATGTTTCACCGTTAGAAATGTCCACGGGGGTCTATGAAGGTCTCATCACTACGGGTCTTGGCCTTGCCATAGCGGTTCCCGTTTACTTGCTCTACCTATTTTTCTACGGTCGGGTCAAAAGGATCGTTCACCGGATCGAGCGAGCTGGTATTGAGATGGTGAACATCGTCTGTGATGCCAGAGATTCAGGAGAGATTGTTTCCTTCCGCGATGAGGCGGATGAGATCAGCGAGAAAAAACAAAAGAAGAAATGAAGCTTCAAATGACCTTGCCGTCGAAGCCTGGCTTCCTGCACATGTTGCCTGGGCTGGACATCGTCGCACTCATCCTCATCTTCCCGCTGTTAGGTTCATCCTTCATGCAGCAGACTGGGCTGCAAGTAGAGCTTCCAGACTCGCCATGGAGATTCCAGCAAATGGAAAACCCTATCCTTGTCACCCTCGGCAGCGGAAGAAACCATCCCGTCTGGGTTAATAAAAAACAAATTCCGTATGATCAATTAGAAACAGAAATCCTTCGTCTCCGTTCTGAAGAAGGTGGTGAGATGATCAACACCGTGGTTCTCCAAGTGGATCAGCAGGTAAGCAGTGGATTTGAAAAAGAGGTCATCAATCGGCTGATCAAAATGGGGCTGAACTGCGGGATGCTGGGACGGCCTACCAATTCACGCTAATAAACTCACCCTTTCTTCCGAATTTTTTCCAACCATGTTTCCAGGACGTAAAAAGCGAGTTCAGCGAGACCGGGACAACGGCATGGTGTTCCGCTGGAGAGGCGCGCGTAAGCACCACATGGGTAAGTTTCTGGCACTAGCCATCGCGGTTGCCATTTTTGCTTTTGCTATCCCTGCTGTGCAACTGGAAGAGCTCAAGACTCCCGTTGTTTCTCAGAGCACGGCAAGCGTTATTTACATTGATGAAGACAGCCCGCTCAGCCGTGAGCTGGTGATGCAGATTTGGGATAAATCCCCCTTCCCTCCTCGCTGGGATCCTGCTCAAGATCCTGAAACTCTTCAACGGGTGCTTGCGACTTCCGATGCCATTTCGCCACGCGTTCACAGCTACTCCCCCACTCTTGTGCCGATGCCTATCAGCACGGAAAACGACAACCTTCCATCAACAGTAAACCCTAACGCACCGCTGCTCCCCTCCCGTGCCGCATTCTGGAAATCCATCGCTCAGTCCAATGATGAAACTACAGCACCAGAGGCCGTGCAAGCGATGTTCGTTATGAACACCTCCGCTGCCCTCCGTGAGCGATTACCAAAGAACATGACCCTTCCTCCTGCACACCTAGTGACAGAGGAATGGCTCGGGCAGACGTTCCGTTTCATCCTCACACTTACCCCCCGAGGCACCGTGGGCAGTGTGTTTCCTGTGCAGGGAGGAACCCTAGATGAAGGTCAGCTCTCCGAATCACAAAAGGCGCTGCTCACTTGGATCAAGGCGCAGCACTTCACGCCGCACACCTCAGCCAGCACAGGCACCATCGAACTCCAACTCAAAGCCATACAACCATGATCGAGCTAACCATGGACGAACTCGCCCTCTGGGTGGTGGGGCTGCCTATGATCTTCATTGGCGTCTTCTACTTTATAGGTGGACTGCGCTCTGTAATGAAACGAAGCAGGTCACGCGCCCAAGTCATCGAGTGCCGTGCTTGTGGCCATATTTTCTCCAAAGCCGCTACTTCTGAGAAACAAATACCCTGTCCAGCCTGCCTGCGCGTCAACGAAACGGGAAGGTCCAGGCAGTTAGGCTAATCCTGCACTCCACTCATCGAGTAGCCCCCTGCTATTCACTTCTCGTGCTGCTCACAGCAAAGTGCTTGCACTAACCTACATTCGTGGGCTAAAAAGGCTCTGCCGACAAAGGCATTTTAACTTATGAACGACCGTAGAGTAGTCATCACTGGAATCGGGGCAATCAGCCCCCTTGGAAACGATTTGCAAAGCACTTGGGACGGATTGAAAGCCGGAAAAAGCGGCATCGGCCCAGTCACCTTGATCGATTCAGATCCTTACCCCTGTAAAATTGCTGGGGAGGTAAAAGGTTTTGATGCGGCTCCGTGGTTTAACAATCCCAAAGACGCTCGCCGTTGTGACCGTTACGCGCAGTTTGCCATTGCGGCCTCAAAGATGGCGATCAACGATGCTGGGCTCGATGATGATAGCATCAATAAAGAACGCGTAGGCGTCATGGTCGGTAGTGGTATCGGTGGTCTAGGCACCCTTGAGACTGAGCACGAGAAGCTCATCAAGCGTGGTGCGTCCAGAGTTTCCCCTTTCGTGATCCCGATGATGATCTCCAACATCGGTAGCGGAATTCTCTCTATGGAATACGGATTTGGCGGGCCAAACATGGTGATCGTCACTGCCTGTGCCACCTCTAATCACAACATCGGCGAGGCATGGCGTATGATTAAGTTTGGCGATGCTGATGCCTTCGTCTGTGGCGGAGCAGAAGCCACTATTCTACCGATGGGGCTGTCAGGATTTAGCAACATGAAAGCTCTCAGCACCCGCAATGATGAGCCTGAGCGTGCATCTCGCCCGTTTGACACTGGCCGTGATGGCTTTGTCATGGGAGAAGGTGCAGGTGTGGTGGTCATCGAGGAATATGAGCACGCTAAAAAACGCGGTGCCACCATCTACGCAGAACTCGCTGGATACGGTGTCAGCGGAGATGCTTACCACATGACATCACCTCACCCTGAGGGCGAAGGTGCGGCACGCTGCATGGACATGGCGCTCAAGCACGCCAGCATGAATCCAGAGGAAGTCACCTACGTGAACGCCCACGGCACATCCACCCCGCTCGGTGATATTTGTGAAACCAAAGCGATCAAAAAAACCTTTGGCAACCACGCAAAGGACAATCTCATCGTCAGCTCCACTAAGTCCATGACAGGTCACCTTCTCGGTGCCGCTGGTGGTGTGGAGCTAGCCGCTTGCTTAATGGCGGTGAAGGAACACATCATCCCTCCCACCATTAACCTTGAGAACCAAGACCCCGAGTGTGATCTGGACTACACGGCAAACGTCGCCCGCGAAACAGAAGTGAAGTCAGCCCTGAGTAACTCCTTCGGATTTGGCGGACACAACGCCAGCGTGCTGATTCGCGAAATCGATTAATTGGTTTCTACCAACCGAATTGGTTTCTACCAACCACAAAACATGCCTCCCGCTCCCGCCAGCTATCCGCACAGCTATCGGCGTAAAGTTCACTTTGCCGATACCGATGCTGCGGGAGTTGCTCACTTTTCCCGCGTGCTCTGCTACGTTGAGGAAGCCGAGCATGATCTGCTGTCCTCTCTTGGCATACCGTTGTTAGAAGATGGAGGCTGGCCCCGTGCGCAAGTGCGCTGTGATTACCAAGCACCACTTCACGTTAACGAGGTAGCAGAAGTTTCTCTAACACTCGGGGAGATTGGAACCTCCTCACTAAAGTGGAATTTCAAGATAGCATGCGGAAACAAAATCATCGCAAGTGGCAGCTACACCACAGTGCGGGTGGATGTTTCTGGCAAGCCTGCGCCCATAAGCAAGGCGTGGCACACACTGCTATCCGCAGGACTACCGGCTGAGTAAATCTCTCAGCATCGCTAGAGTGACATCATGGGAAATTGATAAACTCTCCGCTGAGATTAGATCAATATTATCCCCCTCCTGGTGCCACCAATCTGAGTGTGCAAAGTTCGCACCAATAAGATCAATGCAAGGCACCCCGGCGCGATTAATGTGCACGTGATCATCCACAATCGGAGCTCCTGCTACGCCAAAGTTTTTTTCATGCCCGGTCTTCTTGGCCGCTGCATTCATCGCGTCTCGCAAGTGTGGAGGGGAGTCTGATGGCACAGCTACGCGGAGGTTTTTATGCCCCACCATATCAAGTAGAATGCCGAATTCGGGTTTAGGTTTCCTGTTATAAAGCGTCACACTATAGGCTCGGCTACCGTAGAGCCCGTCCCAAGGTTTGGGATCGCGGTCTGGTCGGCTAATACTACTGCCAAACGCCTCTTCCCCATCGAAAAATGCCAACTCTAACTTACCGGCCAAGTCTGCGTTCTCGGCAGCAAGAGTTTTTGCCAATTCAATGATCAAGGCACAGGCGGAAGCGGCATCATCAGCACCTAGGAAATCGGGTATGCCAGGGATTTTTTTCGAGTCCAAATGCGCGCACAGAATTCCTCTAACAGGCTCAGACTCCACGGCCTTCATCGTCAGTGGCTCTTTCTGATACCTCGCAATGAGATTCACAAAAGTCACCTTCCCCTCTGGAGTGTCTCGCACCGCTGTTTGTTCCACCGTTTGCCAGCCATGTTTATTCAGCTCAGCAGCGATGTAGGCTCTTGATTTTGCAATTCCCTCCGATTCAGGATGCCTCGGGCCAAACTTGAGAATCTCTTCCGTATGGGCACGGGCACTCCGCCCCTGAGCGGTTGATTTATCAGATAAAAAATACCAGCCCGCCACGACAGCAAGAGCCACAACAACGGCACAGATGATGCTTTTTTTCACAAGGCAATAAAGTAAAGGTTAGAGTTCAATACCTAACAAATCAAGAATACGCTGTAGGTCATCATTCCCATAATAAGTAAGCTCGATCTTACCTTTTTTAGGGGTGTGGTTCAGGCTGACATCGGTGGCAAAACGATCACGCAGTGCTTTTTTGATTTGCTTAATGACGGCATCCGCTTCTCGTGTGGTCGCTGCCTTTTTCTTGGCTGATTTATCCTCTTGGCCTTCTTCCTTTGCCAACCGCTCAGCAGCTCTTACGGTGAGGGATTTTTTAATGATCTGATCCGCAATCAGGCACTGGAGTTCTTTATCCTTCACGCTCAAGATCGCCTTGGCATGCCCTACACTGATGCGACCATTGGCCACATGATCACGCACGTCCGCATGGAGTTCCATCAGCCGCATCGCATTAGCCACTGAGGCACGGGACTTGCCCACGCGCTTGGCGATGGTTTCCTGCTTCATGCTAAATTCCTTTGCTAGCCGCACGTAGCCCTCCGCCTCTTCGATCGGATCAAGGTCCTTACGCTGGATATTCTCAATCAGTGCCATCTCCAGCACCTCTTGATCACTCGCTTCACGAATACGGATCGGCACAGATGTTAGACCCAGCTCTGTGGAAGCGCGCCAACGCCGCTCACCTGCGATCAGCTCATACTTACCATTAACCACACGCACGATTAGCGGCTGGATAATTCCGTGCTGGCTGATGGATTCCTTGAGCTCAGCCAGCTGACCTTCTGCGAAGTGTTTTCGCGGCTGCAACGGACTTGGAACTACCTCACTAATAGGCACTTGCTCATCCGCCTTAGGAGCCTTTTCACTGCTTCCACTCTCGCTTTCACTCTGACTGGGCTGTTTTTTAATCAGTGCGCCCAAGCCTTTTCCCAATGCCTTCTTCGCCATAGGCGGGAACAATAGACGCAATTCGAAGTAATTGGCAAAGGTGATTTTTCCTTTTTTGAAAAAACTTCCTTAGCTGTAGTTAACCATCAACATTTTTCTCCCTAACTCCCCTCTTAACCATGGTTCTGAAAACCATATCCAAGCACCTCAGAAGCATCGCTAATGATAGTAAACGCACTCGGGTCCACGCGGCGGATATTGCGCCGCAGACGTGCTACTTTCGCCCTCGGAATGACCGTCACTAACAATGCTCTTTCATCCTGACTATACGCACCTTCCGCGCGCAGCACCGTAGCCCCGCAGTTCAATCTATCTAACAGCATGACTCGCATATCCTCTTTTGCATCCGTAATAATTGTGACTGACTTTGCTGACCCCAAACCAGAGTGCACGACGTCGATCGCCTTGCTTAGTGAAACCACCCCCACAAGAGCTAGCATCGCTGTTTCCACACCAAGAAACACTCCCGTTGTCACCACCACGGCACCATCTAACAGAAGCATCGTTTTACTTAATGGAACGCCCATCCGCTGACCTACGATGCGCGCAAGGATGGAGAACCCTCCCACTGTTGAGTTCGCGCGAAAGACCATGCCCAACCCTATGCCACAAGTAAACCCGCCGAAGAGTGCCGCCAGCATGGGAGTTTCCACCCTAAGTGGATAAACGTCCCTCGTGAGATAAATCGTCAACGGTAAAAAAATAGCCCCTGCCAGCGAGTTGATAATAGCTTTTTTACCCAACATCAGCCACCCGAATAGGAAAATGGGAACCCCCACCACCCACTGTGACACAGCAGGCTCAATGCCCCATTGAATTTTGAGCAGCAGTGACAATCCAGGCAGCCCGCCCACCACAATATCATTCGGCAACAACAACATGTTAAAACCAAGTGCGGTGACAAGAATGCCCGCTGCAAATAGCGCAACCTGCATCAATGGGTGAATGGCGTCTCTTTTCATCTTAATCATGACACCCATCTCATGGTGACTTACTCGGCATCCCATAGCGCACTCGGCAACAAATGAACAGCAACATTTCCAATACACCCCGCTAGGGCGATCAAGCTAGGGCTGGAAGTTGAATGAATAGCTGTAGCCGTCATGGAATCAGCCATCTGTAGCAAGTA
>JBMYYO010000034.1:0-26199 GCA_049609505.1 Akkermansiaceae bacterium
GAGCATTTCCTTTTTGAAGTCCTCGATGCGAAACTCGGCAAGTTCTCCGGCGGTGAGCAGAAAGTTGTGCAAGATACGCAGGCCTTCGTGGCTGTGAGTAACTTCGGGGTGAAACTGAATGCCGTAGAATCGCTCGCCCCATTGCAGGGAGACGGGTGTGCCATCGACGTTTGTTGCGAGCACTTTGCTATCGCTGGGGAGATCGCTCACTGTATCGGAGTGGCTCATCCAGACTTGGGACTCGTGGGAGATGCCTTCGTATAAACCCTCTGCGGCTGCGGGCTTGAGCGCGGCGGGGCCGTATTCGCGGCGGTTGCTGGATTTGACTGAGCCGCCGAATTTGATGTTGAGCAGTTGCATCCCGTAGCAGACACCGAGGACGGGCACGTTGTAGGATTTGAGCTTTTCAAAATCAATATCCGGTGCGTCATCGTCGCTGGTGCTTTTGGGTCCGCCGGAGAGGATGATGGCTCCTGGGGTGCCTATGTTGTCGAGGTTCTCTGGCTCGTAAAGTTTCGCAAAGAAGCCAAGTTCACGGACGCGGCGGACGATGAGCTGGGTGTATTGTGAGCCGAAGTCGAGGACGGCTACGTGATTGTTTTCGGTCATTTAGAAGTTAGTAGAGAGTAGTTAGTAGAAAGGGAAATTAGTGGCTCGGCTGGTAGTTGACGGGCTCTTCGGTGATGGTGATGTCGTGGACGTGGCTTTCTTTGAGTCCTCCAGAGGTGATCTGGGTGAAGACGGCGCGGTCGCGGAGTTGCTGAAGGTTTCCTGCGCCGACGTAGCCCATGCCGGAGCGGAGGCCGCCCATGAGCTGGAATATAACATCGGTGAGTGGGCCTTTGTAGGGAACGCGACCTTCGACACCTTCGGCGACGAGTTTGCCAGAGCTGTTCTGGCCGTAGCGGTCGCCGGAGCCTTTGCGCATGGCTCCGAGTGAGCCCATGCCACGGTAGGATTTGAAGCGGCGGCCTTGGTAGTGAACGGTGGCGCCGGGGCTTTCGCGGGTGCCTGCGAGAATGGAGCCAAGCATGACGAGATCGGCGCCCGCGGCGAGGGCTTTGACGATGTCGCCCGAGTAGCGGATTCCACCGTCTGCGATCACGGGGATGCCTTTATCGCGGCAGTAGGAGGCGACGTTTTGGATGGCGGTGAACTGGGGCATTCCCACGCCTGAGATGACGCGGGTTGTGCAGATGGAGCCAGGGCCTACGCCTACTTTAACGGCTGAGGCACCGGCATCGACAAGGTGTTTGGCACCTTCTGCTGTGACAACGTTTCCTGCGACGACTGGCACATCGCCAAGCTCGCGGAGTTTGCCAATGACTTCGGCGATACGACTGGTGTGACCTGTAGCGGCATCGATGAATAGAGCATCGGCACCGGCGGCGATGAGCGCCTTTCCACGGTCGATACAATCGGGGCCTACGCCGACGGCAGCACCGCAGCGGAGTTGGCCGTTCGGGTCTTTGGCGGCATTGGTGAAGGTGATACGCTTCTCGATGTCGGCTCCGGTGATGAGGCCTGTTAGATTGCCATCGGAGTCAACGAGGGGAAGTTTCTCGATGCGGTTTTTGTAAAGAATGCTGCGGGCTTCGCGCAGTGGAGTGCCTTCTGGAGAGGTGACGAGTCGGTCGAGCGGAGTCATCACATCTGAGATCTTGGCTGAGTCGTCGGCCATGTGGCGAACATCGCGACCAGTGACCATACCTTCGAGTTTGCCGGAGGCGTCAACCACGGGGAAGCCGGAGAAACCTTGTTCATCCATGATGTGGCGGAGTTCGCCAACGGTCTGGTGTTTCGCTACAGTATAAGGTTCATGGATGACGGCACTCTCAGAGCGCTTCACCTTGAGAACCATCGCGGCTTGATCTTCGATGAGATTATTGCGGTGGATCACGCCGATGCCGCCTTCTTGGGCGAGTGCGATTGCGAGGTCCGTTTCTGAAACGGTATCCATCGCAGCAGAAACGACGGGGATATTGAGCCCGATGTTAGAAGTGAGATCAGATTTGAGTTCTGCTTCACCAGGAAGAAGCTCACTCAGCTGAGGAGTGAGGAGAACGTCGTCAAAGGATAGTCCGAGAGAGATTTGCGCCATGGGCGAATCAATAGAGTCAGCAAGCCGATGACAAGCGCGAATTTCTGATGATGGCATATTTTTATCATGCACGATGATTCCCGAAGCTTGCTTGTTCCCCAAAAACAACCTAACTTGTGCCACATGAAGTCACACGAGGTGCTAAAAACAGCTTTTGATAAAAGCAGTCCAAAACTGATCGCTTCCGAGCTCGGAGTCTCCCTCTCGCTCGTATATAAGTGGGCACAGGAGCAATCTGAAAGCGGCTCTGGCAGCAGGAACCCATTGGATCGCGTGATGGAAATTCACGAACACACCGAGCACATGGGTATCATCGAGTGGCTGTGTGAGCAGTGCGGCGGATATTTCGTGAGAAACCCAGAGAGCCACTGCGAGCAAGGCTATGAGGTGCTGCCCGCGACCAATGAGATCGTAGGACAATTTTCAGGGCTGCTCACGCGTATTTCACAGGCGGCACTGGACAACTCAATCACCCCGGATGAAGCGGCAGAAATCCGCCAGAGCTGGGATCACTTGAAGAGCTTTGCTGAAGGATTTGTCCGCTGCTGTGAGGAAGGCGACTTCGAGCGTATGCAGGTGGAGGAAACGGAAGACAAACCTCGCACGACACTTTACTAGACGTTTTTATTTTAGTCCATGACCTCAGCACAATACCGCTGCGCGCGCAACTTACTGTTTCGGTTAGATGCTGAACAGGCTCACCACGTTTCACTTAAGATGCTCCGGCAGCTTGAGCAATTCAAGCTACTTGGCTTACTCTCCGGTAGCCAACCGAAAGCTCAGACTGTAGAGTGCATGGGGCTAACGTTTCCTAATGCTGTAGGCCTCGCAGCGGGCTTGGATAAAGAAGGGAACTGCATTGATGCCTTGGGGAGGTTAGGCTTTGGCTTTGTAGAAATAGGCACCATTACCCCTCGCCCACAGGAGGGCAATCCCCTGCCCCGTTTGTTTCGCATCATTAACAAAGAAGCCATTATCAACCGGATGGGATTTAATAACCCAGGTATTGAGGCTGGCGTAAAAAACGTGTCACAATCTAACAACTTCAGAAAACGTGGTGGCATTGTCGGTTTCAACATCGGAAAAAACAAAGTCACACCTAACGAAAACGCAGTGGACGATTACCTTACATGCCTTCGTGGAGCGTGGCGTGTTGCAGACTACATCACGGTCAATGTATCATCACCAAACACACCCGGACTGCGTGATCTACAGGCGTCTGATGAAACGGCAAGTCTGTTAGACGCTCTAAAAATTGAGCAGGAAAAACTAACCTCAGAAACAGGCAAGCGTGTGTCCATCGCCCTCAAGGTGGCCCCAGATCTTGAACCTCAGCACATTGCCGATTTATCCAAAGTTTTTCTTAACGGCGGACTCGATGCGCTCATTGCTACGAACACGACTATCAGCCGAAGTGCGGTGGATGGTTGTGACTTCAGCACGCAAGCGGGAGGGCTATCTGGCGCACCGCTCACGGAGAAAGCAACAGACGTGATCGCGGACTTCTGCAGTCACCTCGGTGAAAACATTCCAGTCATCGGCGTAGGTGGCATTATGTGTGCGGAGGATGCAAAAGCCAAACTCAAAGCGGGAGCCAAGCTAGTACAGCTCTACACTGGATTCATCTACAAAGGCCCACCACTCGTGCGTGAGATACTCAAGGAGTTAGCCTAACAACTACCAACCTAGCACCCTTACCTCTTTGCCCTCTGATTGCCAAGCAACTGAATTCGCCATCAGCTTCTGCAAGTAATCAATGCCATTCTGCACGGCTTGCGGAACGGTATCTCCTTTGGCTAGGTTCGCGGTAATCGCAGCAGATAGTGTACAGCCAGTCCCGTGGAAACCTCCATCCGTCCTGACAACTGGATGTCTATACTCATGAGCTTCCCCATCACACCACAGCACATCTAACAACTCAGACTGCCCAGTGAGATGACCGCCTTTCAGCAAGCAGGCAAGCTGGTGTTTCTCCGCGATAGCTTGTGCGGCGGCTACCATATCGGATTCGTTGTTAATCTTCTGCCCACTAAGCCACTCGGCTTCTGGGATATTGGGCGTAACCAGAGTAGCACAGGGAAGGAGCCGGGATGACACCACCTCAATAGCCGCCTCATCGATTAGCGCAGTGCCTGTAGAGGCAAACATTACAGGATCCACCACGAGTGGGCACTTTACCTCACGCAGCAGCTCCACCACGGCGATCACACTAGCGCGGGATGGAAGCATCCCCGTCTTGATAGCGCCCACTGGATAAGTTTCTAACAAAATACGCACTTGTCCCTGTAGTAATGAGACATCCACGTTATCGATCCGCCGCACTTCAAGGGGCGTTTCTGCTACCACACTGGTCACGGCAGAGAGGCCATGCACACCGTGCTGGAGAAAGGCTTTCAAATCCGCCTGCAGACCTGCACCACCGGAACAATCGGAGCCAGCAATCGTTAGAGAAACAGGGTGGGTGAATTCAGTCGTCATATCCCCAATGTAATCGTCATTAGGAAAAACGCATAGAGTTTTTACATATTATTTCTTTCTTTTCGCTCGGGCGAAACGTGAACCCCTACTCGTTTCTGGAGCAGATTGTTCCGGTGGCTTAGATGCTGTTGGAGTGTTGCTAGAGGTTTTTCTTTCCCCAGCATCAGGTATAACCTTCTCTGCCTTAACTACACTGGCGGCAGGAGCAGGAGATGCCTCTACCATCACCTCTGAGCCTTCATCTTGTGACTTAGCACGACCACGCGCACCAATAGAAGGCAGCGGCAATTTCCACCCAGTGCGTGTGACCAGAGCATCTAACAAAAGGATAATCAACGCAGCAATGGCGAGCTGAATGCGTAGGTCCGCACGATGAATCATCGCAGGTCTCTTCCATGCTTTAGATAAATCAAGCAGCGCCCTCCCGCCAGTCTGGGAGGATACCGAGCGCAGCTCAGCTAGCCGTTCAGGATCAAATGCCCACTCAGTGCTCGAGCCCACCATCACAGGGCCAAACGGAATAGCATGCTCCCCCGTCTGGATCGCACCGCGGATGAGTGAGCCCTCCTCCAAATCACGAGTGAGCGAAAATCGCCCAGGCGCAATACGCTTCCAAGAAACTTCATACGCCACACCTGAGCTATCACCTTCTAACAATTTTATTCTTGGCGGATTAATCGCAAACTTTTGTGCCCACTCCTCTGTATCATAGAGCAGGTCAATGGTGAGGCGCGTGCCTTCCAACCGGTGCCTCAGCCCAATCCCTGCTGGCAGCTGATCCCCCATTAGCCACTGCGTGAGGGTTTGCACAAAGTCCCCATACTGTGGCCATGCCCGAATCTTCTCAGAATACTTACCACCTAACGGAAATGAAACTGCCGCTGTGCGCCCGATGCCCCGCCGTGCGTGAGCGACGAGCGGCGCGAGGTACTCATCCGTGGTCACGAGAGAGGTTGTGGCATCAGGCCTCGCATAGGATAGATTATAACCGTCCGCTTGCGGAAGCCATTGAAAAGGCTTCGCCGAAACCTCTGACCACTTCCCTGTCGCCTTAGTTCCTACGGGATCAGTCACAAAGGCAGAGCGGGCAATCGTCACCGTCTCCTGTGCAAACAAACGCGGAATTTCCGCTGGCTTAGTGGTAAAGAAACAACGCCCCTTACCTCGTTTAGCAATATCCTTGAGTAAGTTCGCATCAGGGTCCTTCGGTGTGCCCAAGCCGATAACAGAGACTGTGCACCCGTCTTTTTGCATCTCATCGATAAGTTTCTTGTAGCCGCCAGGCTCCTCAGAATCTGCTGCATCTGAAAACAAAATCATGTGTTTTGTCCCAGCCGTTGATCCTTTCAGTTCCTTCCACGCTGCCTTCATCCCAGTGTAAACGAATATCCCGCCGCCCATGGATTTGATCTTCCGGATCTTATTGATCACAGCCCTCTTTTTCCCCTGCACTTTCACGAGGGGCACTATCTTATGAGGATCACTGTCCACGGCAAAAACGGTCACCTGATCCATCATACCTAACAGCTCGACAGCTCGGGCGGCACCAGTGTTTGCCAAGTCCATTTTTGTTTTACCACCTCCAGCAGTCATACTCATGGAGCCAGACCGGTCCATCACAATAGCCATCGCCACGGAAAGCTTACGGTGTTCGTTCTTCAACTCCATGGAAACCGGCAGCAGGCTATCGATGGCAGATTCAAAATATCCGCCCGCTCCGAATGATTGCTTCCCCCCCACCATCAGAAAACCTCCCCCCTGCTCACGCACGTAGAAGTTTAATGCATTTTGAAAATCTGAGGGCACCTCGAAGGCTGGGACATTATTAAACACCACGGAGCGCGCCCCTGCTAGCTGCCCCACTCTAAGTGTCCCCGGCTTTGTGACCACTTGCACATCGTAATCCTGATCCCGCAGTGCTGCAGCAAGTGGATCATTAATATACTTCGTGACTAACAGAACGCGAGGGCCACCCACCACTTCAATCCAGCGGTCCATCTTGTTGTTACCTGGGTGAGCATCTTTCTCGGGCAAAATTTCAGCCGAATATTCGTAGGAGCCACTGCGGGTGATCCGATCTGTAAACTCCGCTCGGCCCACTCCGGCAACGAGTTTGACCTTGGTTTCGGACAGCACTTGGCCGTTGCGCTTGATCACAAGAGGAACCTCCACATCCGTATAGCCACGCACCGCAACATCAATGACGAAGGGCTCCCCCACTTGCGCCCTAACAGGAAGGTGAAGCCTAGCCACACGGAAATCATCCGTGGTTTCCTCACGCACTAATCGGTAATCTAACGGAATACCTTGCCTCGCCAATTTTGCAGCAGCCTCAGCAAGCGGCTCGGTCGAGTAGCCATCACTAAAAAGCAGTATCCGTGATGGCCGGTCCTCATGAGCAAGTGCCAAGACGTTTTGAATAGCAAGGTTCGCCCTACTCAGCTTACGGCTCCCTGTAAAAACAGCGGTCTCAGTGCCAGGTTTTTGCTCAACCACTTCCGCTGCGTAGTCGATGAAGCGTAATCGATCATGGCGCGATGGCTTGGAATCTTCCAAGATTTTTTTCCATTCTGGCAGCCCCTTATCAACGAGATCCTCCGTGGACTCGGAACGATCTAACAAAACCCACAAATCCAATGCATTCTGCTGCTTATCCATCCGGGGATCTGCCAGCAAAACTGTTAGCACCAGAAGCAGCAGCACCCGCAAGGGCCGCCAGAGCTGAAGACCACGCCAGACCAAGCCTAACAAAAGAAAAACAGGAACTAAGAAAAACCACTCTGGTGCGCTAAATGTCATTGGATGCGCACTAACATGACCGTTTAGCGGGAAATTGCAACCGTAAGCAACTGGTCATTTAGCCCATTTCCTCTTACCCTCAAAAAAATACAAATTTGCTTCCCATCCCTTAGTGGATTGACGAAAGTGCAATACACAATTCCAACAACATATTATGAGCGACGCATTTTCTACCCCACAACTCCCCGCCACCGGCCTAGTGGCTGACCTCGAAGAACAAGACCGCCTCTATCTCAGCGGCTATGGTGAGTTTCGCCCCGTGCAAGAAGGACAACTCCTGATTGAAGAAGGGCACGCCCAAGACGCACTCTACTTTGTCATCTCAGGTGTGCTCCATGTGCACACGGACCAAGATAATAAACGCACCCTCGTTGCCCGCGTGCAGGAGGGGGAAAGCCTTGGCGAAATCAATATTTTCGATCCCGGAGTAGCCAGTGCCTCGGTCACAGCACAATCATTTGCTCAAGTCTGGAAGGCTACGCGCGAAGACATTGAGCTCTTTGTCAAAGAGTATCCAGATGCCGGGAACAAACTCCTCACCGCACTAGTGGCTGAGATGAGCCGGCGTATTCGTCACATGAATGAAAAAATCGCCGCCGTAGAAGAAGAAGCCGCCTACCAGAATTTTTGGAAATAGTAAATGCTTGCCATACTACCAACCCATGTGAGCACCATTTACGATGCTCTGTTTATTTTCTTTGCAATGGCTGCAGGCCATGCGCTGGCGGATTTCCCGCTTCAAGGGAGGTTTCTCTCGTTTGCAAAAAATCGCCACGCTGATCTATCCTCATTTTTCCCCAATGAAACTCCACCGCGTCATGTTTGGGTGCACGCTCTATCGTGCCACGCCTTGATCCATGCCGCTTTTGTGGGCTTGATCACAGGGTCTGTTATTTTTGCAGCCGCAGAGCTAATTCTCCATTGGCTCATTGATTACGCAAAATGCGAAGGGTGGACGGGCTTCCATACCGATCAACTTCTTCATTACTTGTGTAAAGCAGCCTACGCCACACTACTCCTCCAAGGAATAGGATTATAACTGTGGAGGAGTAACCATGATAACACGGTAAAAACGCTTCAGCTCACCCGCATCAGGGTCATTGGCTGTGTGCGTCGTTTGGCTTCCAGTGCTTGGTGTCACCGTTGATCCCAAGTCATCCCAATCACTCCCGTCGAGCAGGGAGCTGCCTTGGATTTGGTAGGTATAGCCAGCGTGTGATGGAAATGTTAGAGTGACATCTCCTGCTCCGTTTATGGAATGGTTTAGAATGCGGAACTGCTGGTCAGCTGGCACCTCAAGCGTTGGCAGCGAGGCGGGCGCTGGGCCAGTGGATTGGTTGACTAGACTAGGATCAATGCCAGGGAACGTGGATTTGTAGGTGCCGTAAATCGGATTCCATGTACTGTCCCCCGCTGCGCCTTGCAGCCAAGAGTTTAGCTCACTGGCGAGGCTAGCACCAAGATCACGGTGCATAAGCCAATCCCAATATTCTCGGCTTGAGCTGGGATCATTGGGGTCAGCAGAGTTTTCAACATCAATGTAGTCCAGCAGATTAACAGTCTCCCCGATGTCTTCGGTGATGTTATAGAGCTGATACTGATCAAATCCACGGGTGGCACTCCCCGTGGAGGAGTCGCTACCTGGATCATAGTAAGGATCATAGGCGTAGATGTATTTGTAACGTTTCCCATCGATTTCCTTCAGCATCATCGAGCAGTTATAGGCGCGCGAGTCCATATAGCCGGGAAAGTGATAGAAGATGGGGGAACGATTGCGCGCTACGTTCTCTGGATCTTTCGCATGGGCAAAGTAGGATTCCCCATCGAGCGGATGAGTGGAGGCATCCGGAGTTAGTCCACTGGCGAAGTCTAGGATAGAGCGATAGTGATCCACGCTGTGCACCATGGAGCTAGAAGTTTCCCCCGCAGGTATCGTCCCCGGCATCCGCAGCACAAGCGGAACGCGAATACCGCCTTCGTAGTGCATTCCCTTGCGACCGCGCAGAGGGACATTCGACGTAGGCCCCATATGTCCGCCGTTGTCCGAGGTGAAAATAACAAGTGTATTATCCGCAATAGAATCGCCTGTGTTGCCATCACCATTGGGATCATCTAGATAATCTAACACACGCCCGATAGAGTGATCCATATTTTCCAACAAGGCAGCATACCCTGCTGAGCCATGATTTGCGCCATCGGGTAGCCCATTGTATTTGGTGACAAGATCAGGGCGAGCCTGGATAGGCGTGTGCACCGCATAGAAGTGAAGCTGCACATAGACGGGGTATGCTGCGAGCGAGCCAGCCCGGTGACTATCCATGAAGGCAACAAAGGCATCTCCCATTGCATCCGTTAGATGCTTAGCGGTGCCATTCAGCGACGAGGGATTATTCCCATTGGCATAGGGAGTAAGTTTATCTGTGATGTAGGCGTTGTCATAGTTTGCGCCAAATGGATCCAGCTCTGGCCCCACGTTCCCGTGAAAGGTCCCGCTGGATGCAAAGTAGTTACCTGGGTTTCCAGGATTACCGCCTCCAAAGTTGAAATCAAAACCTTGCATCAGCGGATGGGTATCACTAGACGCCGTGGATGAGCCAACGTGGTATTTTCCAAAGTGGGCGGTGACGTAGCCAGAATTATACATCGCTTCAGCTAATGTGATGGTCTCTGCATTACCGTTGACGTGCTCGTCTCCTTGATTGGCAGGAGTTGTGTAGGTGGCCCGCCCTCCTCCTGCGCGATTGAGCGATGCTACATTATAAACTCCATTCCCTGTGCGAGGAGAGTATTGCCCGGTGAATAGCGCGGCACGAGTAGGGGCACAGTTTGGCTGTGCGTAGGCGGAGTTAAAACTAACCCCCTCTGTGGCAAGCCGGGTAATGTTAGGAGTTTGATAATAGTCTGATTGATTTCCAAGTGCGAGGGATGGCACATTGTGATCAGTCCAGCCAAGGTCATCTGCGAGAATAAAAATAATATTAGGTCCACTGGATGCCATCGGGCGTGTGGGCGGATCGCCATCGATCGAGCCAAGGAGAGCACAGACGATATCTGTAGAAGCATTGCCTCCATTCGCCCAGACATTGCCAGAAGAGCCATTTTTCCGAATCACCCTCCCCCCTGAATACGGGTCATCAGAGGTCAACCGCAGGTTTAGATTTGACCCTGTGGTTTCAAACGTTACCGCGTAGCTACCCGCTGCAAGATCAAGTGTGCTAGGAAAATCTACCTGCACAAAATCGTTGGTTACAAGTGTATTGGGAAGTGTTCCAGTGTCTGAGAACAAAGCATTCCCTGTCGGCAGTCCGTTATTGAGAGCATAGACTTCTAACTTAAAATCACTTGCCGTTGTCACAGATCCTACTTGGAATACCATGCCATCGAGGTGGGCTGCCCCCGCGAACGTGAAGGTTTGTCCTTTCGCATTCCCTGCGGCTAGAACAGAACTGCCATTGGTGCCAGACGGAATCGTCAATGCGGCTCCAGCCGGCAGACCAGAAGCTTCAGTGATATTCAGGGCAGCTTGAGCCGAAACCGAAGACGCAAGCACGAGTAAAGGTATGAATGAGTATCTCACCTCCACATCTTCAACTATTTTTGGAATACGTCTAGTTTGTTAGAGTCGAAAGATATGCCACAACATCACGGATTTCTTGTTTATTGAGCAATGAACCTACCGGAGGCATGGAGGATACCTTCCCAAAGCCTTTCGCAACTTTTGCATTTGGAGCAATGAGCGACTCCAACAAAAACTTTCGATCCCCTCGCTTTGCAACCCCCGCGAGGTTTGGCCCCGCCATGGCTACGTCATGGTTTTTCTCCGTGGTATGGCAGCGCATACACTGGGCTGATCCATGGGATGCAAATAGTGAAGCTCCCTTGCGTGCATCTCCACCATGAAGAACATCCAGAAAAGGGCTGATAGGGTTCTTTGGATCAAGAGATGCCTTATATTTGGCAAGTGCCTGAACTACGAGGCTATGCTTTTGAACTTCTGCAGAGGTGATTATCTCCAAAGCACATTCTTTGTCTCCTTTTCCCGCAGCTAGCTCACGCACGGCTGAGGCTAGCTCCTGCTGTAACATGGTGTTTCCTGTTCCAATAGTCAGGCTCCATGCCTTTTGCCTGACAAGTAATGGCTTTGTTTTCGCCGTCGCTTGAACCACTAACCGGTAGGAGTTGGGAACGCTAAGTGTCATCGCTAGCTCAAGAGCAGTGGCAGCAACCAGTGGGTTTTTGTTTTTCACCAGGGCAGTCAGCTCCTTGTCAAAATTCGTAGGTGGGTTTTGGACTAAACTTTTTAGCGCCTCCGCGCGAGCCGCACTGGGGAGCTTGGCATTGCGGACAATGGCAAGCAGGCGAGCAGGAGGGATTGCATCAAGCTTCAGCTGATAACTCGTGCTTAGGGCTAGCAACTCTGCGGTCAGCGGGCTTTCGCCTGCCAGCATTCTAGAAATGTCTTTTTGGAGGAGTGTTTTAATTTGCTCATTTTTTCTGTTAGGCAGCGGACTCCACCGCCCCAACGACTGGTCAATCTTTGGAGGGCTATTCCAGAGAGAGAGCAAGCGAACAGCTTCCCGGCGTTGATCGATGTGGAAATCTGAGCGGTCAGAGGCACGTAATAGTCGAGTTATGTTTTCATCGCCACCTGCGCGAAAGGCCGCATGAATCAACCGCCGCTGCATCATTGGGGTGAGGTTTTTTGTTTTCTCCCCATCTAACAACAACGCCAAGTCATTGCGGGATGATTTGATTTCGAGATCGTGCAAGGCGCGGATTGCCTCATCACGGACCTGCTCATTTTTATCGGAGAGGAAGGTGACGAGTCCTTTGCTTTTTAATCGGCGCAGTGCTACGGCGGCACTTAATCGCACAGCGTCTGATTTGTGTTTAGCCAGTGAAAGAATTTGTGATTCGTCCGCTGTTCCTAACATACCCATGATGTAGGCGTGGCGAAGAAACACGTCTTTGTTTGCATTTTTTTCGAGTAGCTCCACAAAGGAATGGAAGGCGTGTTTTTGTTTCAATCGGCCCATCGATATGGCAGCAAATGCGCTCACCCTTGGCGATGGATGGCGCAGCAGTTGCCCTAGAATTTTTGGCTGTTTTTCACTTGCCCATTTTGCCTCACCTAAGCACTTGGCAACTTGCGCAAGCACCTCTTCATCTTTGTGATTCATTGCGATGGTTAGAAGCTGGATCGTAGCTTTGCTAGCTGGTAGCCCATCCCCTCGCGCCACCATACCCATTGCCCACACACTGTGCAGTTTTCCGAGTAGATTTTTTTTCTCAGAGTGCAGCTGCCATGCATCATTAAGTAATGAAACATCATTCTTCTTTGCCAAAGCAAACTGCGCACGCAGTCTTATTCTCATATCCGCATGAGCCATCAACTTGATGAGCCTTTCCGTAGATAATTGATCAAATCCACCAGCAATCAGCTTTGAAACTTCTTGAATAGTTGCATCATTATCTGAACCCTTTTTGCTGAGTGTATAAACTCTCCCGGCTTGGTGGGTTTGCCAGCCACTAATAAAATCAGCCACGTAAATTTTACCATCATAACCATACTCAACATCGGTAACTGCTGTCCCTTTATTAAACACAAAACTCTCACTCACCTTCATCCCCGCACCCTCATGGATCACGCCAAAGGAAACGATCTCAGAATGAGCCGCGCTTCCTCGATAATCACAAACGAGGAAGTGCCCCTGCTTCCCAGGATACGACGGAGGCCCCGGATGATAGGTAAGGCCTGAGGGACCGTTGATGAGATTTTTTAGTGGTGGAAGAATATAAGCTGGCTGTGATGCGTTGCGCGGCTGCCACATTTTCTCCTGCATCCATCGGTTAATTGGCCGTTTTTCCAATCCCGCAGTGCGATGGAAGGAATGCAGAACCTGATGCCCCATACGCCATCCAGAATCTGCGCCTTCCATGATGTAAACTACCCGTGCACGGTCTCCTTGATCTGAGTTGTTATCCACGGTGATGGCATTGCCAAATTGATCAAAGGCAATTTCCTTTGGGTTGCGCAATCCAGTGTGCACGACCTCCATGTTAGAACCATCAGGATCAAAACGTAAAATGGCTCCTTGTCCCGGATAGGCGTAATGTTTTCCCTCCTTAGTTTTGATGTTAAATCCTCTATCTCCAACCGTGGCGTAGATCCTACCGTCAGGGCCATAAGCAAAACCATTAAGGTCGTGCCCCGAAAATGAAACTCTCACTCCAAAGCCATCTTGTAGCGATTTTTTACTATCAGCTACTCCATCGCCATTCTTATCTTTAAGCAGCCAAATATGAGGAATACAGGCAAAGTAAACATTCCCATTATGCGAGTAAATCCCCGCCGCTGTGCCATCTAACGGATCGTTAAAACCATCGGCAAAAATCGTGTGTTTGTCCGCCACGCCATCACCATTACTATCCGCCAGCATTCTAATTTTTTCAGCATGCCGCGTGTAGTGCTCCGGCGGGTGTTTGGGGTACCATTTCTTATACATCGCCATGCGGTCTGCAGTGGTTTGCGCCGCGATGTCCTCATGAATCCAATACCGGCGCTGGCGGTTGTCATCGATTCCTCGATTCCCCATAAACCTCCACGTCTCTGTCACCAGCACCTTGCCTTGCTCATCAATACAAAGCGCAGTGGGCGAGAAAACTCCCTGCGTTTTCTGCGTAGCAAACACCTTTAGCTGCGTGTCAGGAGTGATTTTTATATTTGGCACCTCCTTACTCGGCACAAGCTCAGGCGCAGCAAAAACAGCAAGAGGTGTTAGAAAACAAATGATCGATATAGCAGTCAATAATTTCATCGTAACTCAAGATTCCACAGCCCCACTTGTGGCTGATTGTCCAGTGAGTATTCCTAAAAACTTAAACCAGAGCAATCGCCAATTCATCAAGAATCGCAAGCGCATCCTCACAATGCGGAAATTGGATCGGAGCCTCTACCGCAATCTTTTTTCCAACATCAAACAGAGCCAAACAACTCTCCCCAGTAAAGCGGCTCGGGTAAAGAATTCCATCCACATCCTCTGGGTGATTCATCACAGCCTCTGACCATTGTTGTGGAATAGTTAGATCTGAGTGCATTAGTGTTGCAAGATCCACACTCACCGCAGTGCGTGCCTCTGGGGTGGTTAGATCACAGAGCTTCAGCTCTCTTATCGAGATGATGCTCCTTACACTTCTCCCCCAACGCTGTGCTGAAAGGCAAGCGCCTATGCACTCGTTACGCGACAAGACAGTATCACCAAAAACCTCCAGAAATGCCGTATTAAAATCCCCCGCCGCATACATCACGGCATGTTTACCACCAACAGGTGAAAACCGATGGTTCCGATTGCGGCTAAAAAACAACGGCCCATGCACATCCAGATGGATTCGCACCCAATCCGTCACCTCCAGCGCAACAACCGGAAGTTTCCTATCCGCAAAATCCTCTGGCGGCAGATAGACAGACCGGTTCCCCGAAGTTTCTTCACTCATACCAGCACCTACTCAAGCTCCCCTTCAGCCAAGCGTTTTACCAACTCTACATCGCCTGATCTCAGAGCATGTAGCGCCGAGTTACCATCTAGGCTATTCCGAGAATTCAGAAAAAACAAAACCTTCCCCCAATCATCAAGCACCGGGCTGCGATGAAGGATAGCCAGCACCTCATCCATTCCAGCAATCAAACCTCCTTGAGAAGAAAACTGCCATACTGGAAAACGAAACGCACGCCCCTCTTTCCAGGCTAACAACTTCCCCTCGCGGTGATGGGCAAGCACTGTGGTCTTGGAAACATCATGCATAAACCTCCGCGCCTGCTCAGCGGATATATGCCCGCCTTCTTCCTCCTTGAGATGCTCACGTGCGGCAAGCCCACGTAAGGTCGCTAGCGGTAAACTCTTACGGGCTTCGGAGTGCACGGTCTTCTGAAATGTAGCAGCCAGAGCACTAGCTAGTGCCTCAGGTGATAGCGACTTCGACCACTTTTCAAGCAACGGCCCAATCTCTAACAAAAAGCTAGAAGGCGGAGCCTGATAAACAGCCATGGCTTCACGGAATTCTGGCGTTGGAGTTTCTGGGGATTTGCCCAGATAGGGTGTTATTTCCTCTGTCATTTCGACATCAATCTACCCTCAAAAACAAAGTTGTCAAGTTCATTCACATATTTACCAAAAAAACACCCCAATACCTGAGCTATTCAAGGCATTGGGGCGGGAAATTGGTCCACTTAGCTAGCGGTTAAGCCAAGCTAAGGAGTATGTTATTTAAGGTTTCGCTCGGGCGCATCGCAGCACTCGCCACTTCATCGTTAGGCTGGAAATACCCTTGAATATCGACTGCGCTCCCCTGCACAGCGATGAGTTCCTCGATAATTTGGGCTTCGCTGCCAGCCATTGCTTGTGCGACAGGAGCGAAGGTGGAGGCAAGCTCAGCATCATCCGTTTGCGCAGCAAGTGCCTCGGCCCAATACATGGCGAGGTAAAAGTGCGATCCACGGTTATCAATACCACCGAGGCGACGCGTTGGTGACTTATCATTAAGGAGGAATTTCCCTGTCGCTTGATCGAGTGTTTCGCCCAGCACCTTTGCCTTGGCATTGCCAAACTTCTCACTAAGGTGCTCAAGAGACACAGCCAATGCAAGGAACTCCCCTAGGGAATCCCAGCGGAGGTAGTTTTCCTCGGTGAACTGCTCAACGTGCTTTGGAGCAGAACCTCCAGCGCCAGTTTCAAAAAGCCCACCACCATTCATCAGTGGCACGATGGAAAGCATTTTAGCGGATGTGCCCAATTCAAGAATAGGGAATAAATCGGTTAGATAGTCACGCAATACATTACCAGTCACGGAAATGGTATCTTCGCCATCCTTGATGCGTGCGAGGGTAAACTCAGTAGCCTCAATAGGAGACATGATATGAATCTCCAGCCCCTCAGTATCGTGATCGCCAAGATACTGGCCAACCTTAGCGATAAGCTGCGCATCGTGTGCACGCTCTTCATCTAACCAGAACACGGCTGGTGTCTGAGTTGCGCGGGCGCGGTTCACGGCGAGCTTCACCCAGTCTTGGATCGGTGCGTCCTTCACCTGGCAAGCACGCCAAATGTCACCCTCCTCGACGTCGTGCTCGATGAGTGTGCTACCAGCAGAATTCACAACGGAAACCTTACCATCAGCAGGAACGACAAATGTTTTATCATGGGAGCCATACTCCTCAGCCTTCTGAGCCATGAGACCGACGTTTGGAACGGTGCCCATCGTTGTGGGATCAAACGCGCCGTTTTTCTTACAAAAATCAATGGTTGCGGAGTAAACTCCCGCGTAAGAAGAATCAGGAATCACAGCCTTGGTGTCTTGTTGGTTGCCATCCTTATTCCACATTTGACCTGAGGTGCGGATCATCGCAGGCATGGAGGCATCAATGATCACATCACTTGGCACGTGTAGGTTGGTAATACCTTTATCAGAATTCACCATCGCAAGGTCTGGACCATTTGCTAGTGCCTCTGCGATGTCGGCTTGGATGGCATCACGTTTCTCCGCAGGGAGTTCGTCAAGCTTACCAACCAGATCACCAAAGCCATTATTAAGATCAACATCAAGCTCAGTGAATGTGGCAGCGTGCTTTTCTAACAATTCACTAAAGAAGACCTGCACACAGTGTCCAAAAATAATTGGATCAGAAACTTTCATCATCGTCGCCTTCATGTGCAAGGAGAAGAGAACGCCCTGTGCCTTCGCCTCTGCCACTTGCTCGGCGAGGAATGCCACGAGTGCTTTTTTACTCATCACGGTGGCATCGAGAATTTCGCCTTCTAACAACGGAGTGCTTTCCTTGAGCACAGTCACAGTGCCATCGGCTGCCGTGTGTTGAATTTTTACATCCGTAGCTTCTTCAAGCGTTAATGATTTTTCGTTAGAGCGGAAGTCGCCCTCCCCCATGGTTGCAACATGGGTCTTAGAATCAGCAGCCCATGCACCCATGCGGTGCGGATTAGCGCGTGCATATTCTTTCACCGCCTTGGGTGCGCGGCGGTCTGAGTTCCCCTCGCGCAGCACTGGGTTCACGGCAGAGCCCTTGATCTTCGCGTAGCGGTCTTCCGCGTCCTCGTAGTTAGGAATGTCATACCCCTGCGCTTGCAGCTCAGTAATGGCAGCTTCCATCTGTGGCACAGAGGCAGAGATGTTCGGCAGCTTGATGATGTTTGCCTCAGGGGTCTTAGCTAGGTTTCCCAACTCAGTGAGAGCATCGCCTACCTTCTGATCATCATTAAGTTTCTCTGGGAAATTTGCCAGAATACGCCCCGCTAATGAAATGTCTCGCGTTTCAACATTTACGCCACAGGTCTCGGTATAGGCCTGAACGATAGGGAGAAAGGAATAGGTGGCCAAGGCTGGTGCCTCGTCGGTCTTGGTATAAATAATAGTTTCTTGGCTCATGGTATAAGCAGTTGACGGCGCGCTGTTTAGGAGCAAGCAGCGGCAAGGTCAATGTTATTCCATGAGCTTTGCCCAATCAGAATTATCCCCCCTGACCTGTAATTGCCCCAGGTGAGGTGGGGCTAGTAGGATCTTGAGGATTTTTTGGGTCCTGCGGGTCATAGGGCTCTTCTGGATAATCCCGATCTGGACGATCATGTACCTCTCTCACCACGCCTCGATCGGTGACAGACTTCGAACCAGGGCGTCTATCGACGTAGTTTTCACTCACGAGAACCCCTTGCCGCTTTAATCTCTCTTGTTGCGCTACAGCTTTATCAATCTCTTGTTGCGCTGCGGCAGGAAGCTGCTTGAAAGATTTCCCTCCTACCAGCTTTGAAGTTTTCAGAAGTCTTTTCAGATCAACGTCCACGGGCTTGGTAATCACAGCCCCATCAGGACGCATGATGATCATCTTTCCAGCTGGCACTTTTACCTTTTGAGATCGACGAAACAGACCACCTTTTCCGCCCGACTGCTTTCCGCCAAGGTTAAGCGAAACTGTTCCCTCCAGCGTGATCAGCTTCACCCATTTACCGCGGTTATATTCCATCATCAATGTGGTTCCTGTGATGGCCGCAGTGACAGTTGCCGTGCGGATCGTCGCTCCCCCTGCATTCTTTGGCACTTGCAGCAGCACCGAGCCACTTTCGAGTTGAATATCACGGCTTCCTTTACGGAAACTAAACGTAGAGTTAGAGCCTAAACGAGTGACTGTTTTATCTTGAAACGTCAGCTCAGCCCGTGATCTTCGGCCAGTTTGCACCGATGTCTTACCACTCACCGCATCACCTAGCTTAGCCTGACGGGATGACTTATTAGGCTGGTATAGACGGACATCATTCACCTTGGTGGTGACTTTTGCTGATTGTAATGTTTCCGCAAACAGCTGAGTAGTGAGAAAGGACATCATAGCGATGGCGAGTGTGCTTGTTGTTTTCATGGGCGTAACGTGGGTTATTGGTTAGAATTTCAACTTTAATCCGATGCCAAGACCTGCCTGGGATGCCGTGTAATCAGCACCACCGAAAGGTAGATTCGAGTCATTTTCTACATGGAGTGCTGATGCTGATAGGGTTGTGTTTTTGTTCAACTGCCACTGGAGTTCCGCCCCCAGAACGTGATTGATATCGCGCCTTCCACCCTGATCATAATCATAGTAAGTGTAGTGATAGTAACACACCGCCCTGAGCCGATCAGTAATCCGATAGGTGTATCCTAGATGTGCCGCATATTCGTTTCTTTCGAGACGGCTCGGTGTGGTGCTAAATCCGTAAGCTGCATCTAACGCCAAGTAGGCAGTGTGCTTGCTGGTGCTAAGAAAAACTTTGTGCGCTCCTAATCGAACCCGCTGCGTAGAATAAACTCCATCACTCAGAGAACCCGATGTAATCCGCGAATACTCATACCGAGCAAAAAATAGTATATCATAGAAATCAGGCACTATCTTCACCAAGCCCACTCTGAGATCTGTTCTCTCAAAATTCAAAAATGATGGCGAATCATAGCGGTAAATGCTCTGCTCCGCGCTCAACTTCGCAAACAAATTGTTTCCGATGCGTGGTTTCCAGCTTGCAGCAGCCCGCGCTCTCCAGATGAAACCATCGTCTTTGTTTGTTCTTGTGCTACCTGTGTTATCCGTCCAAAAAACATTGGCTGACAAGTGTGCTCTTACTGGCTCGCGCTGGCTATATCGTTTCAAAATGAGCTGATCACCCAAGTCCGAGTCACTTGGGCTAAATGGGGCAAACCGTTTTTGCTCACCAAGGTCTCTATCTTCGTAGTCTTCACTGTCCTGATTCCCCCCTAAAAAACCTTCAACAGGAGAAAGGGCATCAATGGCAAACAGCGGACTGGATAACAGGAGTAGTAATGTTGGGATTTTTAACATGGCGCGTTGGTTCTGTGCGTGATTCTATTTTCAGACTACTCGACACCAACACAGTATGACAAGCGCCCATCTTGGGAAAATCAATCACCCCACCACAAAGCAACGCAATCTCAGACCATTGGTCGCCTGGGCTATTGTCTGCCTGTGTCTGTTTTTACCTCTCTGGAAGAGCCCCACCGTTAGAAACTTTGTCGCCAGCCAGGAGCGATCCATCACTGATTCATTCATCAGATCAGATGAGCGTCTCCCCCCTCGTGACGACTTTGTTTTTCTCGGAATTGATGCTCCCAGCATGACCCTTGATTCTCTGCCTGTGCAAACGATCAAGCAAAGCCCAACACTGAGCAAAATGAGCCAGCAGTTCCCGTGGGATCGCCGTGTCTATGCTGATGCCATTGATCGGCTAGCCGCAGCTGGGGCCAAGCTTATCATCATCGATATCGTGTTTGCGCAAGGAGCCACGCCTGAAGAGGATACTGTTCTCGCAGAAACCATCGCACGTCATCGCGATATCATTGTCCTCGCAGCAGCCTTTGCCCCCAATGCAGAGGGAGCGGGAAAAGACAGCATGCAATGTATCGAACCCGTTGAAAGATTCCTCGGACCACTAGATAATGAAACCGCCTTCGGCTACGCAAACTTCTGGCCACACCCTGACGATGGAATTGTTAGGTGGGCCACTAGCAGCAGAACATTAAACCAAGCCAACCACTCACTCGCCCACCCTGACGAGCCTGTTTTTTCATCGCTTGCTGCTGCTGCTGCCACAAAACTAGGAACACCTCCTCCCCCGCACGATATCCGGCTCCGCTTCGCGCGCATCCCCAACCAGCCGGCTTCAGATGTTTATGAACCGCTCAGCA
The DNA here is from genome assembly GCA_049609505.1 of Akkermansiaceae bacterium. Lineage (GTDB taxonomy): Bacteria > Verrucomicrobiota > Verrucomicrobiia > Verrucomicrobiales > Akkermansiaceae > Oceaniferula. The sequence continues at coordinate 20,609 of JBMYYO010000034.1, forward strand.
TTTACTCGATTTTTGTTCCGCAAGATTGGGAAAACAAGTACGCTCAAGGGCAGTTTTTCCAAGGGAAAATCGTCATTATCGGGCCCGCAGCCCCAACATTCCATGATACCCACACCACTCCTGTTGGAGAAATCCACGGGGCACAACTCCACCTTCATGCCCTCGGCTCCTACCTCGAAAACACACAATACAAAACCTCCCCATTTCACTCTCTTCACGGCTGGTTTATTTCTTTTCTTTTAGGAGCCGTCATCGCGCTAGCTGTGATTACTAGATATCAGCGCGTGACATCCCTTGCTCTCATTATCCTGTCCATTTGCGCTCTGTTTGTAGCCTGCCACTACCTGCTTATCTCAACTGCAAATACGCTTGCAGGCGGGCTGCACATCCTGATCACATCCGCCGTGGTGATCCTAACAGTTCTTATTACACAAGCAATTGCTGAGCACGCACGCAGACAAGAGCTCCAACGGCACCTCCGCCGATCCATGTCTCCCGATGTAGCCGATGCCATCGTTAGAGCGCCTGATGGATACTACGCAGCAGCTCAAGGAAACAGAAAAAATGTCACCGTTCTATTCTCAGATGTTAGAGGTTTCACCGAAAGATCTGAGGAGCAAGATCCTGACACACTCATCGCCCAGCTGAACCAGTATCTTGCAGCTATGGTAGAGGTAGTTTTCGCCCACGGCGGCACCGTTGATAAATTCATCGGCGATGCCATCATGGCCACATGGGGAAGCTTGAGCGAGACTGATGGCCGGCGTGCAGCCTGTAATGCTGCCCTAGCAATGCAGAGGGAACTCTCCAAACTAAACGCCCAGTGGAGCACTGAAAACCTCCCCCCATTTCACGTAGGAATAGGCATCCACCACGGCGCTGCACTAGTTGGAGAAATTGGCTCAAATCAACGCACCGATTTCACTGTCATTGGCGACTCCGTCAACCTCGCATCCAGAATTGAAAGCCTAACAAAAACACTTCAAACGATCATTCTGATTTCGGAAGAAACCCAACAAGGGTTAGACAGTGCCCGCAAAAACGACTGGATCAAGCTTGGCTCATTCCAAGTCAAAGGAAAACGCCAAGCCGTCTGCCTCTATGGGGCTAAACCTGAGGCCACAGCAACAAGCAATACGTTTTCCTCAGCTCTGGAACTCTTCACACAAGGTGATTTCACATCAGCCTCTTCATTGTTTTCAAAAAGCAAATCCTTCGGCCCATCACAATTCTATCTGCAGTGGTTAGAAAACCATCCACACCCCCCTAACAGATGGGACGGAACCATACAAATGGAACAGAAGTAACCCTACTCCGGGAAAATCTAATCCGTGCTATTGCTTCATCTCACCACGGGCAGGTAAGAGCCCTGGACTGTCAGGCAGCTCGTCACCTTTTGGCAACGCTGGTGGCTTGTAGTTGAATGGCTTCCAACTGGTAGGAATAAAAGCAAAGCGCTTCTTATCAAGGTGCCGATTCCATGCGATCACACGGTCCGCTCCAGATGGCATTTTTTTCATATCTTTCTGCCGAACCGTTGCAACAGGTATACGCGAGGGCATCAGGCTAGCGGTTGCCGTTTTTACCGACTTCAAAGATTTACTGGCCAAGGAAGAAGCATCAAAGCTGCCGCAAGAAGCAGCAAACATCGAACACGTAAGGGTGAGGCCAAGATAGATTACGCGACCCGTCCGAGACGCATTAGGTTGTTCAGCACTCATACCCATACCCATAGAGCCATCTTCACGATCATGCACGCACAATTTCTGGGGCAGCTCTGTCACATCCCAATTAACCTACTTTTCCGCCTATCTTTAATATTTCTTAAAAATCAATTTATCTTTATTAATATGCGATCCACTCTTTGATCACTTCACACATCTGCTAATAACATCCATCGCTTGCCAACAATACGCGGATTGGTTAGGATCCCCCCGTGAGTTCACCACTACCTTACCGGACGCTCGATCCAGAAAAACTAATTCGAAGCATCGATAAAATCGCCCAGCAAGTCAGCCAGAGCTTTCCTCACTCAGGACTAGCAAAACTATCCACAAATCTCGCCACCCTCACTCGTGAGAGTATTACCTTTGCCGATGAAATACGGCGGCCAATGTGGGGTCTCCGCATCCTCGTCGGCATCCTGATTTTGTTAGCTTTAATTTGGCCGCTGATACTGGCTCCCTTTCTCGATTTTAAAGAAACCTTCACCAGCCTAGCTGACTTTCTAGAAGCCACTGATGCAGGTTTGCACATGATCTTAGTCATCGGCGCAGGTGTCGTGTTTCTTGTCGGATTAGAGAATCGAATCAAACGCAATCGCACTCTAGACGTTATTTCTTCGCTACGATCTACCGCACACATTATTGACATGCATCAGATCACCAAAGACCCAGGATTGGATACACATCAGTTAGAGAAGGACCAGAACCGACCCCGCACCGTCAAAACAGACAGTGAACTAGCCATTTACCTAGATTTCTGCAGCGACATGTTATCCATTATCGGCAAGCTCGGAGCGTTCCAACTCCAGTATAACCACGACCGCGTGATCCTCGAAGCCGTCAACGAAATCGAAACTCTCTCCACAGGCCTATCCAGCAAACTCTGGCAAAAAATAATGGTCATCAACCACATGGCGGAAGTCCATGCCCGGGAAACCCCAGTTTCATAGCTGAAAAAAGAAATACCCCCGGCGAGAATCGAACTCACATCTAAGGTTTAGGAAACCCTTGTTCTATCCGTTGAACTACGGGGGCGCGCGGAATGTTTGGCTTTTATTTGTTCTACCGTCAAGCAGTAGTGTCGGCTATTCCTCAGAAATAGACCACTCCCATCACCCTCTGTCCAATGGCTATTGACCAATGCCCACTATTGACCAATGCCCAATGGCCACTATAACCCCACACATGCCTGCCCAAGCTACCAATGTCCGCCGTGCCGCCGTCTCTGCATTAAGAGCTTGGGCGAAGGGTCACACCTATATGGATTCTCTTATCGAACGCCACGCCGCGCGCAATGGATTGAGCCGCCAAGACCGTGCGCTTCTACATTCAATCGTTTATGGTGTATTGCGAAACATGCGCACCCTAGACGTATGGATTGGCAAACTCCGCAATGGCAAACTCGACCATGAAACAAGAGACATCCTGCGCGTGGGCATCTGCCAACTTCTCGTGCTCGGCATCGCTGATCACGCAGCGGTCAATGAAACCGTCGGCTGCGGAAAAGCTCCAGTGCGAGGGCTCATCAACGCCGTGCTCCGCCAATGCATCGCTCGCCGGAAAAAACTCCTTGAAGAGCTAGATGATTTTGCCCCCGCCGTCCGCTACTCACATCCTGATTGGCTCTGGCATCGTTGGCGCAGAGCATTTGGAAAAGCCGACGCCACTAAATTGTTAGAATGGAATAACCAACCCGCTCCCACACTAGGCAGGGTAAACCCCCTAGTGCCCGAAGCAGCAGAAACGGTAGCCACCTATGAGAAAGCAACACCTGTGGAAGGACTATCTGGTTTTTATCAAATTGAAGGTCCACCTCCCGGCGAGTGGATGAAAAACGGCTACCTCTACATCCAAGATCCAGCCACTCGTCACTGTGTTGATTTGTTAGACCCACAGCCAGGAGAAAACATCCTCGATGCCTGCGCCGCCCCCGGCGGCAAGACAGCTCTGATGGCAGCAGCCATGAACAATGAAGGCTCTATCCTATGCACCGACAGTAATGAAAGCCGCCTACCACGCCTTGAGCATAATCTTTCAAACCTCGGCATCACCATCGCTCAAGTGCACACACATGACTGGACAGAACCCGCCCCCGAAGACTGGCACAAACAATTTGACGCCATCCTCTTAGACGTCCCCTGCTCAAACACTGGAGTCCTGCGCCGCCGAGTAGATGCCCGCTGGAGGCTACGCGCCGAGACCATCGAGGAGCTGTCTGAAATTCAGCAAAAAATCCTAACCCATGCGCTGCCCTGCCTCAAACCTGGCGGTAGATTGGTTTATTCAACTTGCTCGATCGAAGAAGATGAGAACTGCAAATTCGTTGCTCAGTTTCTCGAACAAAATCCAAAATGGAAACTCGACGCCGAACACCAAGCCCTCCCCCAGCAAGACGCTACTGATGGAGCCTACGCCGCGCGCCTCAGCCATTCCTAATCCTCATAGTTCTTCCCCTAAGATATAGTCTGGACGTAACCACTTTCCTCTCCTAATCTCCTCTCCAAGATGAAATCTTGCCTCAGCCTCATCATTGCTCTTCTCATCGTCGTCGTTTTTGTAGGAACCGCTGGCGCTCTATGGTACGGCAGCTCTACCACAGAGATTAATCGTAGCCCAGAGGCTGATACTATGGGCAGATAAACATTCCGATATGGATAAAGAAACCTCCACCAATACACGCCGTATCTGCCTGTTTGGAGGCACGTTTGATCCCATTCACCATGGCCATGTCCACATCGCCCAATGCGCTGTCAAATCCTTGGAGCTTGAGCAAGTTATCTTTCTACCCTGCCGCCAATCCCCACATAAAACCGGCAAGCAACATGCCCCAGACAAGCACCGGCTAGCGATGTGCCAGCTAGCGATCAAAGACCTCTCCTGGGCGACTGTCGATGAGCACGATCTCATTTCCCCAGCACCATCGTATTCATGGAGAACTGTTGAAGCCATGCAAGCACGCTACCCAAACGATAAACTTTACTGGCTGATGGGCACAGATCAGTGGCTAGCACTACCACGCTGGAACCGCTCAACCTACCTAGCCAGCTTGGTTGAATTCATTGTCTTCACTAGAGGAACTCCACCTGAACCTCGCAGCGGCTACTCACTACACGCCATCCAAGGCGATCACCCAGCCTCTTCAACACAAATTCGCCAGCACACAGAAGCACACCAAAAATGGCTCCACCCAAACGTCGCTCAATACATCAACGACAACCACCTTTACCAATCACCCAAAGCCGATGGTTGACGGCGGTCCAAAAAACCGCTTGAATGCTCCCAACTCACACTCAATTTTCCCACTATGAAACATCCAATTTATCTTCTCTGTGCCACAGCAATGCTCTGCGCACCAACGCTTGCACAGGAATCACCTAAGGAGAAAGACCCTAGCCTCGCTGTCAACCGTGCCTTTATGAACCTGCCCGAGAAAACTCGTATTGAATTTGGTAGGAACCTCATCAAAACTCAGAACCTGTTTAACCAGAAACGCATTTTTGATGCTCTGGAAAAGATTAGTGAGTTGGAAAAAATTTTCCCTAACCACCCAGCCGCGCTCAACATCAAGGGAGCCTGTTACGTTGAGATTCGCAACTTCAAAAAAGCTAACGAAGTCTTTGGAGAAGTTCTCAAAATCGCCCCTAAAAACACCAATGTGCAGTTCAACATCGCCGAGGTCGAATTTGTTACCAAGAACTGGACCAAGGCCCACGATCTTTTCTCAAAATTGATCCCCCAACTTCCAAGCAAAACCAAACGTGACAAGGCCATGGTTCGTCTCTGCGAATTCAAACTACTCCTTTGCAAACTCAAAACTGACCGCAAAAAAGAAGCCATCGCCCTGCAAAACAAATATGACGAGTGGGA
>JBMYYO010000035.1:0-26001 GCA_049609505.1 Akkermansiaceae bacterium
AGATCAAAGCACTGCGAACACTTTATCAAACTCAGAAGGGCATGGCCCGCCGGTATATGTTACAAAATTTAGCCCAGCTTGATGCCCAGGCGGCTAGCCGTGAGCTATTGCCACTCATCCAACAACTTCCCAAGGACGTAAACAAACCATACTGGACTTGCGCCGAGGCCCACCTCACTCATGTGGTGATGCAAATCGAAGATGACGCGATTTGGAAATCCTACCTCGCCAAAGCTAAAACTAGCGCCATTGGTTTGCGCATGGAGGTGATGAATCCGATGAATTATACCTACATCGGCGATAAGAACCGTCAGCGCGGACTCGCGTTTCTCGCTGCTTTTCTCGACGACAAGGAAACCAGGAAGGTGACGAAGTCATCGCGCTGGGATGGGCCACACGCTGGATTCACCTATGACATTCTCTCCGTGCAAAACTTCGTCACCGAAAAAATCGCCTCCATCCTCGATGTCCCAGGCCAACCATCGGAGTTCTGGAAACCTAAGCAATGGGCGGCCTACCGCGCAAAAGTTCAACAAGCGCTGGCTAAGGAAAAGTTGCCCGATTTCTAAGCAAAACAATTCTGTAAAATTCTGTCAATTCTGTCTAAAAACCTTCCAGCACAATATTTTTTCTATGATCGTAAAACCAAAAATCCGAGGCTTCATCTGTATCACTTCTCACCCCGATGGCTGCGCGGCCCACGTGCAGGAGCAGATCGACTACGTGAAGTCACAACCGAAAATTGAAAACGGCCCGAAGAACGTGCTCGTGATTGGCTCATCGGCTGGTTACGGCCTCGCCTCACGAATCGTCCCCGCTTTCGGCTCCGGCGCCAATACCCTAGGACTCTTCTTTGAAAAACCCGGCACCGAGAAACGCACTGGCTCCGCTGGCTGGTATAACACCGCCGCCTTTGAAAAAGCCGCCACCGCCGAAGGCCTCTTTGCCAAATCACTCAACGGCGATGCCTTTTCCCACGAAATGAAACAGCAGGCGATCGACCTCATTAAAAACGAAATGGGCAAGATCGATCTCGTTGTTTACTCCCTCGCATCCCCGCGCCGCACTGACCCCGACACTGGGGAAACCTACACCTCCGTGCTCAAGACCACGGGCGGCGACTACACAAATAAAACACTCAACACCGATAAAGGCGAAGTCAACGAAGTCACCATTGGCGGCGCGACGGATGAAGAAATCACTAACACCATCAAAGTCATGGGCGGTGAAGATTGGGAATACTGGATGAATGCCCTCGATGACGCAGGCGTGCTTGCTGAGGGTGTAAAAACCGTTGCTTACTCCTACATCGGGCCAGAAATCACTTGGCCGATCTATACCGATGGCACCATTGGTCAGGCGAAGAAGGACGTGGAAAAATCCTGCGCCAAAATCAACGACACCCTTTCTAACAAATACAACGGAGAAGCCTACGTCAGTGTCAACAAAGCACTCGTCACCCAAGCCTCCTCCGCCATTCCCGTCGTGCCTCTCTACATTTCCATCCTCTACAAAGAGATGAAAGAGCGTGGCATCCACGAGGGCTGCATCGAGCAAATGCAGAGGCTCTTTGCCGACCGCCTTTACTCGGACGATGCGCAGTTAGATGGCGCGGGACGCATCCGCGTGGACGACTGGGAAATGCGCGACGACGTGCAAGCCGCCGTGCTGGAATCGTGGAATAAGATCTCCAATGAAAACTTCACGGACCTCGCCGACTTCCAGGGCTACCAGGATGACTTCCTCAAGCTCTTCGGATTTGGCATTGATGGCGTGAACTACGAGGCAGAAACCGATCCTCTAACAGCGCCGGCCTCCCTTTCATAGACGCCAGAGCGAGTGGTCAGATCCACGTCCGTTTTTTCTTTACTCGTTAAAACTAACGGTGTAGGAGGGTTGGTGCTATGAAAACTACCCCCCAGTTAACATACGTAGCAGTTATAGCTGTACTGCTAACACCCTCTTCTGAAGCTGTAATATATACGTGGAACGGCACCACGGGCAGCTGGGGAGATGCTTCCAAATGGAATCCATCCGTAGTGCCCAACGGAGGCGGTGCCGATGCGGTTGTAAACTCCGGGACGATTACAGTTGCAACCTCGCGAAGTATAGGTGAGCTCGACCTCGATGATGGAGTGATTACTAGTAGTAGTGGCAGGACTCTTACTCTCGGAAGTAGGCTCACATGGACGGGTACAGGAAGGTTGGGCGGTAATATGATTATACGAGCCAATAATGGTATTACAATCAGTGGCAGTGGCACCAAAACATTGGGAGAGCTTAACGGCGGTGCAGCTACTCTTATCAATAGCTCTACCGCGACACTTAGCGGTGGAGGATTGAGTGTCTCCGGAGCGTTTGGCTCATCATTGCCTGGCTCGGAAGTGATCAATAACGGAACATGGAATTTAACCAGCAGCGCCTCTATTGGTGGTTCTACGTCAGGTAATCGAAGGGGCACGTTTACAAACAATAATATAGTGAACAAAAGTGGCTCGGCAACGGCCTCGATAAGCGTCACGTTTGATAACAACGGTTCAGTCAGCGTGACGGGCGGCAGGCTTTTGATCGGGGACGGTGAGGACACCAACTCCAGCTATTCTGCTACAGGAAGCGGTCAAATTGCATTCAGTATGGCACGTGAATTCGGCACTGGCACCACTATTTCAGGAACAGGAACTGTGGAATTCTCATCGGGTAGTGCCAGCGTAGTTGACGGAGCAAACTATAACGTCACTGGTAAGACCTTGTTGACAGGCGATGTCGATTTTGATTCTGAGGAAACTATCAACAATCTCCACCTCGACTCCTCATCGGCACGCTTAGGAGGGGATGCTGACTTGAGCGTTGGCCAGATGATATGGGAGCACGGAATGATCGCATCAGACGCGGAAATAACTGTGGGAGCAATCGACATGACCAGCGGTAATATTTTGAGAAATCTTGGTGATTCCCAAAATACAACCTCCTTGATTGTCACCGGCAACACGACTCATGGCCAAGGCGACTTACGAATCAACCGCAGGGGAACAACCTTTACTAACAGGGGAATTTACACCATAGAGAACGGATCGGACATTGACAAGGGCAGCTCCGGCGGCGGGGCTCATGGTCGCTTCATCAACGAGGGCACGTTTCAATTAAACGAAAATGGATCTGCAGAAATACGCACATTTTTTGACAACGACGATAGTTCTGTCGATGTCTTGCGCGGAAACTTAGAAATTCGTGAGGGTGGGAATGATGATGGAGTGGACTACACAGTGGGGCGCTTTGGCGAACTTGAATTTGATGGTGGCACGCGTGAGATCGATACGTTTTCCAGTATCACAGGAACTGGAGATGTAACCTTTCGTTCTGGTACTGTTACGCTAGATGGCAGCAGCTACGAAATCGAAAGCCCAGGCGAGACGATAATCAGAGGCGGCACTGTCAACTTCGATGGCACGGCCTCAGCGAAGGAAACATACAGGCTTCGAATGCTTGGTGGAACACGGGCTGGCGAGTCTCTCTTGCTTGCTAGTAATACCTTCTCGTGGAGCGGAGGAACCTTGGCGTCAGGAGCAGAAACATCCGCAAATGGAGTTATTCTCTCTGGTACTTTGGTAAAACAATTGGGAAATGGAGGCTCCGGCGCAGGGGCTGTCTTAACCAATTATGGAAATGGCACTATGAGTGGTGGTGGTTCACTCTCCATCGCTGGCAGCACGAGCGCTGCGGCGGGATCAATCTTCTACAATACTGGTTCATTTGAAATTACCGACGGTTCTAGCATCGTAGGAGTTTCCAACGGAGGCACCGAGGGCACCACCCTCAATGAAACTACAGGAGTATTCACAAAAAGCGGGGCTAGCACGGTCAGCGATATCAGTGTGGCTTTCACGAACAAGGGCACCGTGAATGCGAACTCTGGAACTCTCCGATTCATGACCAGCTACACGCAAACATCAGGAAACTTGACACTTGCGGGCGGCACTGTGGAGGCCACTACCACACTCAATATCCAAGGTGGAGAACTTAATGGAAATGGCAATATTTCAGGAAACACCACGGTAGGGCCCGCGACGCTAGCACCAGGTGCTTCAGCCGGTGAAATTGATATGGACGGTGATCTAACCTTGAGTAGCGGCAGCAGTTTAGAACTTGAAATTGGAGGTCTTACCAAGGCAACCGAATACGATACTTTCAATGTCAGCGGACAACTGACTCTAGGAGGAACCCTAACGGTGTCCTTTATCAACGGCTTTACCCCACCTGCTGGGTCCAGTTTTAATTTATGGGACGCCACAACAACTGCTGGAGCATTCTCGACGATTAATCTGCCCGCTCTCTCTGGCAGCTTAACTTGGGATACAAGTCTTCTGTCGAGTGCTGGTATTCTTAGTGTGTCAGGTGCTGGTTTTACCAACTACACCGAGTTTTCAAATGCATATAGCCTGACGGAAGGTCCTTCAGGAGACGACGATAAGGACGGACTTGAAAATTTTCTTGAATACCTGCTAGGAAGCATCCCCACAGACGGAACATCTGCGCCTAAAATGAGTGTCACTCGCTCCGGCACGACAACAACCATAAAGATCACCGTTCCTGAGCAGTTACCTCCAGGCGTTTCTCAGTATATTGAATCCAGCCCAAGCATGCTCGCGGGATCGTGGACCCAGATTGCAAATCGGCCAGCTGCCGAGATGTGGGATAACCAAGTGACTGTCTCTAGTCCAAGTGGGGGCTTTGTCGAAGTAACGATGATCGTCACGGGGTCACTTACTAAAAATTTTTATCGACTTAGTGGGAGCGAGATCAGTCCTCCCTAACGTTGCTAAATCATCAAATCCTAGCCGCCTCGAAGGTGAATATTCCGTCGGGCTGGGGGATGTGGTGATATCCTACAAGGTAGTGCACACCTTCCTCGGTCCTGTTTTTTATTTTTTCTAACAGTAAATTTTTTGGGTCTCGGCTGTCTAGCCCGAGAACAAGTAACTGCTGGTTCGGTAGCTGTGAAATCGCCGCATTCAGTAGCATCTTTCCGATGGATGGATCAGAGAATGTAAACGCATAGAGGTAGGTAGTCCGGATAGTTTCCAGTGGGGGAGGGAGTTTGATTTTACTGAATAGATTGATGAGTGGTCTGCCCCATTTGGTGGTGGTGGAATTGTAGGCTCGGACTCGGATTCTTCGAATGTGCGATTGATCCCAAAGAGCACAGATCCCAACGATATTTTCATCTTGCTCGGCCAATAAAAAATCCTCGGTTTGTAAGCCCGAATAATGCGCGGATTTTCCTGAGCTGATTTGGGAAAAATCAATCACAGGCGAAAATGCCTGCGAGGCTGCAACGCCGTGGTAGAAAGCATCCATCATCGGGATGTCATTTAATGCGGCCTTTCTAATCATTATGTTTTCTTGAGAGAAGGGTGCCGTTTTTTGTTTGGGGATAAAATGGGTAAGGTAGCTTCCGTGGTTTTGGTAAATAGGTAGGCAAGCTCGTTCACTTGTTAGGATAGATGTAGCAAGCACGTTTTCCTTGAGGATGAGAGTCTGCATGAATTCACCTTCGGTTAGGATATGGTTTTTGATGTAGCGAAAACCTCGTGCGAGCTGAATTCCTGAGCGTTGATCGGGGTGCAGCCTGAGATCGCAAAGGTATCGGATAGGTCTAGGTTTCCCATCGAGGTAAACTTGGCGAATTCCCACTGAAAAAACGCCTGCGATGTGGTCTCCGTCAGCTAATACATAAACTTCCACCTTCTCGGCTTGAAGGGCGGCTCCGAGAAAGTAGTCAGGGCGGCGCTCGAAGAGTAAGTCGATATCAGAATCGATCGAAACGGCTTCCATAAGCTGGCAAATGGCTTCGTTATCGTTGGCATTGGCTCTACGAATATTCATGACAGAAACCAAGATGGTTGTTCGCCGGAGAGGAGTAGTGCGGGCAGCTTCACGTCTCCTAATCTAGTGCCTGTTTCCTTTGCTCGCTGGTGGATGAGGTTCATGAAAAACCCCTGCGGCACGAGTCTTGTCTCTAGCGGTTTGAGTTGACCAAGTGCAATGGCTTGAGCGTAGTAAGGGTTGTTGGAAAGTTGTTGATCGAGGTCTGCTGCGGAGCCTGCTTGCTCAGTGTAGAAACGGTAGTGATCGTGGTTTGCAGCAAGGATACCACGCGCTCCGCAATCATACATAGCCCCTGCCACGAACTCCTCTGTTAGTTTCTCACCCACCAAATCAGAGTGCCTGCCAGTGCGCCCAATGAAGCGTATGGTAGGAAGCCCGTTGGTATCGATTGATTCAATTTTTACCTGATCCAAGGTACGGTAGCGGTAGAGTCCTGCGCCTGTGGTCAGCACGATCTCATAGGTTTCCCCTACCTCAACTTGATCCAGCATTGAGCAGAGACCAGAGGGGCGCATGAATTCTATAAAATGGGAGCCCGCTGCTAGGACGCAGCCTTCCTGATGCACCGCTGGCACTGAGCACACTCCTTCGGTCGATAATAAACCTTTTGGTTCTATCTGAATCTCGCCGATGGCAGTCCGAAGTTCGGGTAGCCAAACGGCGGCTTGTGCATCTGTCCAACAACTAATGATTTTCAGATTGGGCCATTGTTGTTTCCACGTAGTGAAGCTATGAGCTTGCTGCCTCAGTGCTTGATCGAGCTGTAGAATGAAGGTGGGGCTCCAGGCAGAAATGCTTGAGAGGTTGTCGCAGTCTAACAAATAGTTGGCTGTGCTAACCATGAAGTTTCCATTGGTGGGGGGATTCAGAAGCATGCCCGCGATGTGACGTGCGCATTCTGGTGGGAAGTATGATCCATCGTTATCCATACCAACGCGAGCTCCCCCTGGGGTGAAAATAGGAGTCATGCTAGGTGGGGAAATGGACCAGTAAGCTGGTCCGTTAAAGGCATCAGGGTAAACCTCTAGCCAGCGGTGCATCCATCCTCCAATGGCGATAGCCATCTCTTGGCGAAAGGACTCCGTGAAGGGTATGAGCTTTCTTCCGCCACTGCTGCCTGATGTTTGCTCGTAGCCAATGACGGCTTCTTTGGTAAGGATGTTTTCTTCTCCCATTAAGGTGAGTTTCATCCATGGATTGAGATCTTGGTAGGTTCTAACGGGAATTTGATGAGTGAAATTATGGTAGTTTGAAATGGCGCTAAATCCGTGGTCTTTGCCGAATTCTGTATCGCGATTTTTTTCTAACAGGTTGTGTAGGATTTGCTCTTGAGCTTGCAGGGGCTTGCGGCAAGCGTGTTCATGTTTTTCTGCGTAAGGTGTGAGTGACTGGAGCCATTTTTGTGCGGATTTAAGCATCGTTTATCCCCTTTCTAAATGCACGCAGTGCGGTTCCCCGGAGATTACTTTCGTGCATTTTTACCAGGCAGACAAGCTCGTCTCCCTCGGTGTATCCGGGGTTGCGTTTGCGGAAGAAATCGACATAGGTGTTGTGTTTTCGCTGCTCCGTTGCGGCGGCTAGTGAGGGTTTCATTTGGCCTTGGCTACTGGTGAAGTGAAGCACTCCCGTTTGCGCAGACCATGCTGTAGGGAAGAGCTGCTGGGCACATTGATTGGCGGCTTCTGCTAGTGCTGTGTTATGCTGGTTTGGCATCGGGTGCCATTGCTTAGAGAAAAGCGGGAGAAACTGATAGGTGCGGTGGCCTTTGGAAATTAAGAACCAGTAGAGAGGCTTGTTGTGAGTGGTGGTCCAGCAGCCACATAGCTGGCAAAATTTATTGATGAGCTCACGGCTTCCCCAGTATTCCCGATCGATGATGGTATCTCCTGAGAATACAACATCGGCTCCATCCAGCAGCGCGCGGTGCCAGGCAAGGGTGCTGAATCCTTGGATTATACCGTGTTTGTCATGGAGAAGGATCACGCCGTCTTTGTTGCTTAGATCGTTATCGAACCGGCTTCGATTCACCATATCATAGTTTGCTTGCATGAGTGCAAACATCCTATCCCTCTCGTGAGGTGTTAATTTGTTAGGTGACTGATGGAGGCTTGTTAGCATGATCGGTAAACGGCAATGATGATCATAAAAGTGATGATGGTAAGTTGCGGGAGTAGTAGTAAACGAGTTCGATTGTGGACCCATTGGAACTCTTCGCCTTCCGGCACAAAGTAGATTCCATCTTCAGGTTTTCCACCACTTGATTTGAAGCAGAAGACAAAGTGAATCTCACAAATTAGCGAGACAATGGTAAGTGCTATCCATGGTAGAGAAGCGCTTGGCACGAGCATTATCATCAAGACCATTAGAATGAGGTGGATCACATCATGTGTGATGCCGTGGCTTGTTTTCCACCGCTTGACGGAACAAAGGATAAGCTCAACCACGGAGCGTAATGCCATGCTGATGGCAGGTGCCCACCACCATGCGTGCTGGCTGATGAAAAACCACGGCATTACCACCCACAAGGTGATGGCGTAAAATAGCCAGAAAGATTTCCAGATGCCGATTTCCCCCCCTAAACGATTTCCTGAATTTTGATAGATGGGCCAGCAGATAGCGGCGACCATCGTGACCGCCCAAGTGATGATTGCCGGGGTGGTTAGATAATTGGCGGCTTGGTGAAGGACGTCCATCATGCCTTGATTTTCTTGCGGGTGGGTTTCATTCCTTCCAGTGAGTGTCCGTCTAGCAGCTTGCGAATTCCTTGCGCGATGGCATCCGTCTCGTAGTAGAGAAACTTAGGAGGGCCCGTGCGCCGTAGGTCTTGAGTTTGCTCGCGGATGATTTTGACATCTTGATTCAAAATAATGTGAGATAGGGGAGCAAAGATCCATTTTACTAGAGAGCCAAAGGGCGAGAAGCGATACGCCATGTAGGTGTAAACGCGGGTGTTTTCTTCATCCACTGGAGTGCACTGGCTCATTACGATGTATTGTCTGTTTTCTGACATGATGTAATCAACCCGAGTCACATAGGGGAGCTGGAACTTATCAGTGTGTTGGATTTGGCTTCCGCGTGGAACAAGCAATTTTCCAATCCATGAGTCCATATCCCCTTCATTAATAAACTCGGCTTGAATCCAGTCTGAGCCAGCGGTGATTTCAATCTCAACCTCGTTAGTCTCATCGCCTCGGAAGAGTCCTCGGTGCACGTGGGCGGTGTGTGGGACATCAAGAAAGTTTTCTACACAATGGAAGGCATTCCCCTCGAATTCACGCTGCATCCACCAGTGCCTCCAGCCAGGTTCTGAGCACATGGGAAAGTCTAACGGATCAGAGGTTGGGGTGGACGGCCCATTGCCTGACCCTATCCAGACCCAAACGACACCTTGTTTCTCGCAGACTGGGTAGGAGGGGACTTTGATCTTGGCATAGTGATCACAGCTTGCGCATGAGGCTGGTATGTCAGTGCAGTGGCCATCGGCTCCATAGGCCCAGCCGTGGTAGCTACAACGGATGCCTTTTGGGGTTACAGTGCCACGTGAAAGCGCCATGTTGCGATGAGCGCAGCGGTCTGCTAGAACGGATGCTTTGCCTTCGTAATCGCGGAAAACCACAAGGTGCTCACCAAGGATTTGGCGTGACAATGGTTTTGCTGATGATTGGGCTGACGATCGGGCTAACGGTTTGGCGCGTAGCTCTTTGGATGTGCAAATGATGTACCAGTGCTCTCTCATCGGTGTTATGTTTTTTTACAATACCATGGCGAGATTGCATCATCGAAAATCCAAAATGTATGATCGATATAAAATATGATACGTTGCAGTCGTGCGTATGGTATAAATCTCCTCGTGATAGTGCCACGCCTGCAATATTTAGCTGATCTGAGAAGCCTGCTCTTTCTCGGGATAACATTGGCTACCTTGTCAATGAGCTACCTGGGAGTGATTTCAGCTGGGTGGAGTTATTTACTGACTTGCCCGATGGCATTTATTTGCTGCATCATGGCGCATAATCACATGCACGTAGGGATATTTCAGCAGAAATTTTGGAACAACACCTACTCGCTGTTTCTGATGTTTGGCACTGGGCAGCCGCCAACGGGAATCATCACGGCGCACAATGAGAGGCACCATCAGGAGATGGAAACGGATGCGGACTTTGTAGCTACCACGCTAGTTAATTCTCCTAACAATTTTATTAACCTTCTTTTGTTTCCGTTTTTCTCAGTGGCTAAAATGTATCGTGAGAAACCGTCTGACCTTAAAGCCTGGCGGAAGGTTCGGCCTAGACTTTACCGGCAAGCACTGCTGGAACGCGCGGTGTTTTATGCGTCATTGGTGTTGTTGGTGGTGATCGATTGGAAACAGTGCTTGATGACCTTTGCTGTGCCGTGGGTTTTCGGCCAAT
This sequence comes from Akkermansiaceae bacterium, assembly GCA_049609505.1. GTDB lineage: Bacteria > Verrucomicrobiota > Verrucomicrobiia > Verrucomicrobiales > Akkermansiaceae > Oceaniferula. The sequence continues at coordinate 10,296 of JBMYYO010000035.1, forward strand.
ACTGCTTGATTGGGATCAATCTCCTTCAGCATCAAGATTGTGATCATGGCTCTGAGCTGAATCATTCACGCAATCTAACAGGGAGTGTTGTGAATTGGTTTTTGCTCAATAACGGCTACCACACAGCGCACCACATCAAGCCATCGATGCATTGGTCACTGCTGCCAGATTACCATCATGATCAAATCCAACCGCAGATGGATCAATCATTGAATCATCAATCTCTGAGCCATCTGATATGGCGCCGTGTAACTCGCCCCGCTAAACATGATTGAATTGCCTAACAGATGGCAGTTTCCTGCCGGAGATGTGGATTTTTCTCGTCCTTTTTTCCCTGAATACCTCACCGCGCTTTATTTCACACCGAGCTGGGGTAAACTCTCAGCGGAGCAGCAGTGCCGCTACACCCAGCACTATGCACTCTATCTAAACGAGCAGACAGCGTTCTTCGAAGAGCAACTAGCTGAGACCATTTTACCCGCACTTTACGAGAGGCCGGACCGCATCGGAGAGAAACTAGCGGGGAACTTAAAGCGTTTTCAGAAAGAAGAGCAATTACACACGGAGATGTTCCGGCGTTTATCTCATCAGGTGGATTCTCTCCGTTTTTCGTTAGAGAGTCAGAGCTATCACTTCATTCGACTGCCCAGGGGCTTGCTCAAAGTTTTTAATAAGTTGGCGGGGAATCCATGGATGTTTCCTTGCTGGATATGGTTGGCGCTCTTACAGGAGGAACGATCTATCTCGGTAAGCCAAGCGTGCATGAATGATACCTCGTTGGATGAGCGATTTAGGCAAACTCACTTGTATCACTTGCGGGATGAGGCGAACCACGTGCAGTGGGATTTGCAAATGATCGAGGCGGTGTGGAAACCTCGCTCTGAGCTCTCTAAGCGTGTGAACGTGGCTATTTTTCGTTGGTTGATGCGGGAGTTTTTCACCTCGCCCAAACGCGCTGCCTTGGCTGTGGTAGAAGCACTTTGTGATGAATTCCCTGATCTTGAAGGGGGAAAGGAATTGATGTTTGCGGAGCTAAGAGAGCTCAGAAACAATCAAGATTACCATCGCAGCTTGTATAGCCGAGAGCACACTCCGCGTGCTTTTGCATTGTTTGATGAGCTGCCAGAGTTTAATGGTTTGGAGAACACTTTGTTAGGATATGAACCTCAGTAAGCCAGTAGCAGAATTTAGCAAGATCCCTGGGCGGCTGAACGTCTTGGTTTCTGCTGTGCTCCTGTTGTTGATGTTGGGGATGATCGTGTTGTTGTCACTGCTCTCTGCGTGGTGGCATGTTGCGCTTCTTGCTGTGGGCTATGGGCTGGTGATGAATGGTGCCTACGCGATGTTGCATGAAGCAGAGCACCGTATTCTGCATTCAAGTGTCAGGGTGAACGACGGAGTAGGCGTAGTGCTGGCGTTGTTTTTCCCTGCGCCGTTCCATTTGATAAGGCAGGGGCACATTGGTCACCATATGAGGAATCGATCCGATGATGAGGCATTTGATTTTTACTTTGAAGGCGAGAGCCGCTTGTGGAAACACTTGCAATTTATCGGTATTCTTACGGGAGTTTTTTGGGTGGTTGTGGTGTTGAGCAATGTTATTGCCTTGTGCTACCCAAAGGCACTGCGGGCGAAGTGGGCGGAATTTGACCGACCCACTCAGGCGTTGTTAGAGTCGTTGAATCCGCGTTATCTCGGGTGGATTCGCATAGAGGCTGCTCTGGCGATCGGACTGCATGTGTCACTGGCGTGGGGGCTGAGTATTCCGTGGTATCATTATGTTACGCTGCTGTGTGGCTTTGGCGTGCTGTGGTCGGCTCTTCAATATGTGCACCATTACGGCACTGAGAGAGATGTGCTCAAGGGAGCAAAAAATTTACGAACGTGGCGGTGGTTAGATAAGCTATGGCTAAATCACAATTGGCATCGTAACCACCACGCGCACCCAACTGTTTCCTGGGTGTATTTGCCAGAGCTTGATCCGGATGCGGTGGATGAACCTCGCGAGCGATTACTGCCCGCATATTTGAAGATGTGGAGAGGTCCGGAGTTTACAGATGAGAGAGTAGAGAATCGATATGCAGGGAAAATCATCCGTTAATCAATCGCTCAGCATTGGTGGGAAGCTGCTGTTGTTATTGCTAAACTTAACACCGCTGGTGCAGATCGCCTGTTGTGTGGCGGTGTGGATCTTTCCTGTGGTGGAGCCGTTGTGGGGTAGGGTAGGTGTGTTTTTGTTTTTACTCTATGTCGTGCCAGCATTGTTGGGGCGCTTATTTAAGCTTGGTTGTGCTCGGTGCGAGCGATCAGCGGTTGGTGGTAAGGCATTTTTTTTCTGGTGGGCATCAATGCAGAGCCAGATGTTATTCGCGAGGTTGCCTATGTTAGAAGAGGTGCTGCGATTGATCCCCGGGCTTTATTCCTTTTGGTTGAGACTGTGGGGGAGCCAGATTGGCAGGCTTACTTTCTGGTCCCCTGGTACGGTGATTTTAGACCGTGGTTTTTTGTCAATTGGTGATGACGTGGTGCTTGGCGCGGGGGTCCGCTTTAATCCTCATGTGATACGTAAAAACGACCATGGTGAGCTAGAGCTTCAGCTTTCACCTGTCCAGTTAGGTGATCGGGTATCAATTGGTGGATACTCCCTGCTCACTGCCGGCACGGTGATTCCCGATGATGAAACCACTCGAGCTTATTTGCTCTCTCCACCATTTAGCGAGTGGAAAGAAGGGCGGCGTATAAAGCGATCCGATTAGCTTTTTGTAGAACTTGCAGAATAAAATATAATACTGGAAGCCTCATCTGTGCAGAGGGTGCTCTGCGTGTTTTTGAGTTGGTATTATAATTGCGAGGTGCGAAGTTATTGACCTATAGAGGATTCCAACCATAATAGTATCCATGAATTATCTAGCAATTGTTGGGGTGATGTTTTTGAGCGTGATTTCTGTTTGTGCGCAGACGGAGGAGGATAAGCAGGCACTGCGGGATCTCAAGGCAGTGTATGAGCAGGCGATTAAGAGTGATGATCTCTCACCTCTGAAAGCACATTTGGCAAAAGATTTTTCGGCGGTGATGATCACGGGAAAAGAGGTCAAAAGCTATGATCAACTGGATGCGTTCTGGAAAAAGGCCAAGGAGTATATGGGCGATGATGCCAGCTACAGCGTGAAGGTGAATGCTGATGACTCACTCTTCATTGAGAACATCGCCATTGCCAAAGGCACTTCCGAGGACATCGTAGATGCAGATGGAAACATCCTTAAGTTTGGCACAGCATGGACGGCCGTTTGTCAAAAGCTGCCCGACGGTTCATGGAAGCTTACACGCCTTCAAGTGACTACTCACCCAGTGGAAAACCCTTTTGCTAAGATGGTGGGGAAAGCAAAATTATGGATCACGGCGATGGTCACTGGTTTTGTGGCCTTGTTAATGGGTTTGGTGCTAGGTAGGCGCATGGGCTACAAGAATGCCCTCCGCGCAAAAGCGTAACTCAAAAAATTTTCTTCATTGGTATTAGTATTCTAACAGATGGATCTTGCGAGCTTCCAGATCTGGAAACTCAGAGGTCTTGCCATCGAGCCACCTCACCTTCACGGAAACCTTCCCTGCGTATTCACCTAGCCCGATGTGTAATCCTCGCTCACCCTGCGCAGAGAATCCAGTAGTGTTCTGCACCCAGTGGGTTTGTTTCTGATCACCGTATGTCACTATTACACGAGCACCTGTGGCATCCTTGCAAACGTTAGTCCCGTCACCACGAAGGGTGAGTTTGATCCATGCAGGATTGTTTTCTAACACTGTTTCGTAGTAAGAAACGGATTGAAACTGATGGGTAATCAAGACATCGAGATCGCCATCATTATCCATGTCTGCGAGAGCCACGCCGCGTGAGTTTCCTTTTTCTGATAGACCTACTGATCCAGCAGCATCCTCGAATACACCCCCCCGGTTGAGATAGACGCGGTTCTGCTGTTTGCCAAAGATTGAGTAGCCGCGTAGGTCGCCCCACTGATCGGCATAGCTGTGAACATTAGTGCCCGTTCGCATCAGCCGACCATTGGCATACCAGTAATCCTTGGGGGTATCAAAAACTTTATCTGCGCTGTCATCCACCATGCCATTAGCTTGAATGATATCGGGCCAGCCATCTAGATTGATATCGCCGGATGCCGCGCCCCAACCGAATCTTTTTTCGTTTAAGGCTCCCCGTTTGACTGCCTGGTTAGAGAAGTCTGCTCCTCCTTGAGGTGTTGGGCGGGTCATCCAGAGTAAGCTGCCCTCGGCCTGAAGTGGAGCGTGAACGTTAGAGATGTAAACATCAGGCGTGCCGTTACGATCGAAGTCCGCCACGCTGGCGTTCATACCCTTGTAGGTGTCTCTTCCTACACTGCCGAACATCTTGCCCTGAATGCGCTGGAATTTTTTTCCTGCCATATTGAGGTAAACATCATCAGGGCCAAAGTCTGATGCCGCGTAAATGTCTGGCCAGCCGTCGTTGTTGAAATCCGCCGATGCCAAAGCAAGCGTCCAATGCGTTTCTGGTATGCCAAATTCAGCGGAATTTTGCCTTTTAAATGTGCCGTCTCCTTGGTTCACGTAATAGTGATTGAGTCCACCGTTTTCTGCTTGATGCCAGCTCTCGTGCATGAAGTGAAACATCCTACGATCACCTTCATACTCTGGCTCTGGGAGCTTGAAGGGATTAAGCGGGGTAGGCGATGAATAATCCGCCAGCAGTGGGTTCATGGCATTACCGAGCATGAGATCAAGGTCTCCATCGCGATCGTGGTCAATAAACATTGCCGTGACGCAAATGGTGTGTCCGCGCAAGCCAGCCTCCTCGGTGACGTCGGTAAATTTTTTATCTGTGCTCCAGTCATTACGGAGTAGCCGTGACGGGCCATAGCCCATGCCTAACAAGAGGTCTTGATCGCCATCGTTATCGTAGTCAGCAAATACTGCGCAAGCTGCTAAGCCAAATTTCTCTGGATGGTTTCTAACATCATCTAACGCGCCGATGGGAATCCGCTCAAAACCATTGTCCGTATTGCGTAGTAAGAGACATCTGTCGGCCGCCTGTTTCAAAGGGTAAGTGAGAAACACATCCTGCCTCCCGTCGCCATCAATGTCTGCAATGGCAACGGCATCGCCCACGGAAAAGATCCACTTAGCAATGTGCTGTAATCGAGGGTCAGTTTCTTGCAGGAGGCTTCCCATGGTAGATTGCATGGCGGCGGGGCGCCGCTCGATCAAGACGAAATGGGCGTTCACCTCCACTGGGCGTTGACTCCAGAAAAACAAGCCAGCCACTCCCGTAATCAGGCTAAGCCGAATCACTAGCGTCTTAGTGCTACTCCATTCTGCCCGCCACACCATCTTGGCCCAGCCGAAACCGAGCACCGCGGTTTGCACGATAAAGAGTGCCGGGAACAATGTGCTGTATGAGCGCAGTAGATGCAGTCCCATATCAACAATGGTCACCGCTAGAGCCAAACCAATTTGCCCTTTCTTGCTGCTAGGCGTGGTGGCCGGATCTGTTAGCATGTAGAACACAAACAGATAAAACGGAGGCGAGCTGATGGTGCCGAGGATGATTGTCTCTGGCGGCAAATGGTGCCTCATTAGCCAAGTGCGTAACAACATCTGCAGGGTGTAAAAACCGAGGAAACTCAGGACTAACGGGCTGCGGTTTATTTTCCTAACAAAAACAAACAAAGCCAAGCCGCCCAGCATGCAGCACACTCCCGCTGTCCCACCCCACTGGTAAGCGGGTGCAGGTGATAGCATTCCCCCCGCTAAAACCATACCTACAATCAGTCCAAACAATCCTGGGTTGTAAACGTGTTTACCTCTAACGGTGAAGATATGCTTGGAGGCAATTGCCAAGAAAGCGGGAAGGATAGGCAACCACGGGTGGGCACCAAAGTTGAGCAGTAACGAGAGCCCTAGCCCGGTGATTAATCCGCTCCATGGAAACTTCCATGACTCGTGCCGGAAAAATCGGTTCGCCAGCAGATCGAAACCAACCGCACAAACCAGAGTAAGAAGAATTTGCCAAAGGCTACGAGAAAATCCCAGCCACCCGAGTCCAAGAACTACGTAGCCCGTTAAGAGAGCGGCAAACGGAATCCGTATGTCTCGCCACGGGCTTGGCTTGCAAGATTGATGAGATGTTTTTGAGTAGTCGATGCCGCAAGCTAGCACGAGTCTGGCAACGATTGAAAATTGATTATTCAGTAACTATTATTGATTCGGATGATATTAGTTATGGCGTGGCCGTGGCAGAAGGTGCACCCTCGATGGCAGGCTTGGGGTTGATGATGCTTTGGAATTCTTTGATCCATCCTGGGCAATCTTTGTGTGACATGTGTTTCTCAATGTGCTTGAGCATCCGCAGAGCTGAGACGCGTTCGTCTCCGGATTTGAAGCAATCTTTCTCCATGTCCCACTGCATTTTGGGTTGGGTTTCGGTAATGAATTTTTCCATGGCGGGCGGGCGCATGGCGTCTTTCTTGCCGATGGTTGTACCTTCGGTGGTGGTCCATTTTTCGATTTTCCATCCCTCGTGGAGGATGCGTTTATTCCATGCGGATCTCAGAGTGCTGATCTTGCTGGGTTTGCGTAATGGGGGCATGACCACTTGCTCGTAGATGCCTGTGATATCGAGCGCGGACTTGGGCCATTTTTCCACCTTGATGTGGAGGTTGTATGCCTTGGCAAAGACAGAACCCAACGCGTTCTGGGCGAGGATTTGGCGGTGGTCTTTGAGTCTGGCTGCATTTTCGAAAATTTGATCAAGGTGTTTCATCGCCCTCGCGCCAAGCTCTGAGGTATCACCCTCGCGCCGTGCGGCTTCTATGCTGAGCAGCAGCCATGAAAGCTGGTGGCGCAGTGCCATGCGCATGGATCCAGAGTTCAAGCGGTCCTTGTTTTTACGTTTCCAATCACGGAACTCGGAGGCCTTTCTTTTCTGGTCTGTGTAGCGGACTTTTTCGTAACACTTAATATAAAGATCCATGGTGGCGTCATCGGACTGGATGGCGGCGCGGTAATCCTGGATGGCTCTGCGGTAGAGCCCTCCTACGCGATCATCGGAGACTTTTTTGATTTTTTCCAGCTGCTCTTCAAGGGCAAGCCGATCCGCCTCGCTGAGCTTTTCGGGTTCGGCAGAAAGCGGCTGAACGGCAAGAGAAGCAAGGCTGAGGATAAAGCAATATAAACGCATCGTAGTAGGTTAGCGGTAGGGATGTGCCTATTTGTTGCCAAAAATTTAGCGATCTGGCAAAGCTATTAAATAGAGATAAAGCGCAGGGGGTCCAAGCAAGGGGTGAAAGTTGAATGAATAGCTGTAGCCGTCATGGAATCAGCCATCTGTAGCAAGTAGCAGGTAGCGTGTAGCCGCAAGCATGTGGTCAAGTTTCTTGTTTTGTTACTGCTGTCTCGCTTGCGGCTACCTGCTACTCGCTACCAGCTACTAAGTATTTCCCTTTATATTCCCATGCCTGCGCGGACCGATCCCTAGCTTGGTCGCCCTGAGATAAAGCGGGTGGATTGTGAGGCCAAACGGTAAGATGTCACCGGATGTGATGAAAATGCCATCAGATAATGTCTTTCTGCCATTGCCTGATGAAAGAAAAAAGCGTTAGGCTACGGTCAGTAATGAACACAGAGAACGCTTATATTTTGCTGACGCCAGGGCCGCTATCGACATCTCCAACTGTGCGCGAGGCGATGCTTCAAGATTGGTGCACTTGGGATGACGACTATAATTTAGGGATTGTAACGCCGATCAGGGAGCGTCTTGTGAGGTTGGCCACGGCGACCCAACCAGATGATTACACCACGGTGTTAATGCAGGGGAGCGGCACGTTTTCCGTTGAGTCAATGATCGGCTCAGTGGTTCCCCGCGATGGTAAGCTGCTGGTTCTTGCAAACGGTGCCTATGGTGACCGCTTGGCAAAGATTGCGGACTGTTTAAACATTAACCATCTCGTGCACGATAGCGGGGAGTTGGCTCAGCCAGATCTTGTTTTGTTAGAGGAGGTGCTGAGAGATGATGCTGCTATCACACATGTTGTGGTGGTGCATAATGAAACCACCACTGGTATGATGAATCCACTTGCTGAGATTGCCGAGATTGTAAAATCTCACAATAAAGTCTTTCTAGTTGATTCCATGTCTGCCTTTGGCGGTGTTCCGTTAGATATGGCTGAGCTGGGTATTGATTTTCTTGTTTCATCCGCTAATAAATGCATTCAGGGGGTTCCTGGGTTTGGCTTTATCATTGCCCGTAGGACCGAGCTTGAGAAAACAAAAGGCAACGCACGTTCGCTCTCGCTTGATCTCTATGATCAGTGGTTAGGCCATGAAAGCGGCAAGGGGAAGTGGCGTTTCACTAGCCCTACACACGTGACCCGCGCGTTCTACCAAGCGATGCAGGAACTCGATGAAGAGGGAGGTGTGGTGGCACGATACGAGCGCTACACGGAGAACCAACGGCGACTTGTTTCAGGCATGAAGGAGCTGGGCTTTAAGTGTGTGCTGCCCGAGGAATTCCATAGCCCGATCATCACTGGGTTTTATAATCCCGAGAGTGAGGACTATGACTTTATGAAGTTCTATGAACTTCTGAAGGAGAAGGGATTCGTGATCTATCCAGGGAAGGTGACAGGGATCGATAGCTTCCGCATCGGCACCATCGGGCATGTGTTTCCAGAAGACATTGATCGATTGATTAAAGCAATCGAGGCATCGATGTATTGGAGTTAACTAATCTAACAAAAAACATGGAACCATTTAGGCCATTTTGGTATGATGAGGCACTCAAGCAGGAGGGGGAGCCAGAGGCAGTCCCGCTACAGGAAGATATTTCTGCGGATGTCTGTATCATTGGTGGTGGATATACTGGGCTATGGACGGCACTTGATCTCAAGGAACGCAAGCCGGAATTAGACATCGTCATTATTGAAAAAAACCTCTGCGGTTATGGCGCATCCGGCTGTAATGGTGGGTGTGTCCTTACACTGGCGACCAAGTATAGCTCGCTGAAGAAATTCTATGGGAGGGACGAGGCGAAGCGGCTGGTGCTTGCTTCCGAGGATGCGGTTGGAAAGCTGAAGCAGTTCACCGAGGAGCACGGAATTGAGTGTGATCTACGGATTGACGGAGCACTGTACATCGCCACCAATGACGCTCAAGTGGGTGCAATGGACCCCGTGATGCAGGAGCTGGATACGGAGGGGATCAATAGCTGGGAAAAGCAAGATATCGAGGAGGCACGTGATTTTGCAGGGACAGATGATATGCGGGAGGCATTTTTCTCTGGGCAGGCAGGTAGCGTGCAGCCAGCCTTGCTGGTCCGTGGAATGGCACGAGTGGCTCGCGAAAAGGGAATCCGAATCTACGAGGGCACTCCGATGAGTAAGCTGATAGAAAGCCAGCCACCGGAGGTGAAAACTCCTAACGGATCGATCAAAGCCGCTAAGGTGGTGCTAGCGATTAACGCGTGGATGGCAACGGAGTATAAGCAGTTTCAAAACAGCATCGCGGTGGTTTCTTCCGATATGGCGATCACGGAACCAGTACCAGAGGTGATTGAAAAACTAAAGCTAAACCATGGAGCAACGATTTGTGACTCGCGGATCTTTGTGCACTACTTTCATACCACAAGTGATGGGCGGTTGATGTTAGGGAAGGGGGGGAATACCTTTGCCTATGGCTCGAAGATGATACCATCGTTTTTCCAAGCTAGTGAGTATGAAGGGCAGGTGAAAAACGCAATTGGAAGGTTCTATCCTGAACTCAAGGATGTAAAAATTGCGCAATCATGGAACGGTGGCTCTGATCGTTCGAAGACGGGCTTCCCATTTTTTGGAAACCTAAACGAGCACCCGAATATTCACTATGGATTTGGCTATTCTGGCAATGGTGTTACGCAGGCCTACCTCGGTGGTAAGATCCTTGCATCGCTCTGTCTGGATGCAGACGATGAGTGGAGTAGGTGCGGATTTGTTGGTGGCCCGCGTGGTCAGTTTCCACCCGAGCCAGTGCGTTGGTTAGGTGCGATGATGGTGCGCAATGCGATCCGCCGAAAAGAAGCCGCGGAAGACGCTGGTAAGCAGCCGAGCCGATTTGATACCTTTATGGCAAGGTTTGCCAAGGGCGCGGGCAAGGCAGATAAGTGATGCTGGCGGTGAAGTGAGTGCCTAGCTGGGTTAGTTAGGAAACGCCTGCTTCCATTCCTCCCAGCCACCTTTGTAAATGGAGACGGAGTAGCCTTCGGTGACGAGCTTCTTGGCGACGGCGTAGGCATCTGGGCAATCGAGGTTCTGGCAGTAGAGGACGATGATTTTTTTCTCAGAAACTGCCTTATCGAGGAGAGCTTTCTTGGCGGGGTAGGCGGTGGCGTATTTCTTGAGGGGGAGGTTCGCGGCTCCATCGATGTGGCCGAGGCCGAAGAACCACGGCGGCCGGCAGTCGATGAGGCAGACGGATCCCGCTTCTTTCATAGTGAAGAGTCTGCCCATGTCCACGCCCGTGATGTTTCCCTTTTTGGGATTGGCGGGCGCTGGAGTTTTAGGGGTGCCAGGTGTGGGCTTGGTGTGGGAGAGTGCTTGAGGCTTTGGTGATGTAGGTTGTTTTACCGATTGTGCAGGAGGAACTGGATCACAAGCAGAGATCATCAAAGCCAGCGATAGGCAGGTGAGTTTTGTTAGCCCTGTAAGTGGGCGGAGTGAGTGAGGGGTGTTTCCAAAAGCCATGGGTTTATTATTCCTGAGTTTCCGTGTAAAAATCAACTCGTAATTTGCTAATCTCAAGCCATGCTTTGGCGCGTGCCTGTGAACACCCTCAAAGCTTTCCTCTGGCCGGTCTTGCTGACTGTGCTAGGTGCCATCGCGGCGGTGTGGGTGGAGCCGCGCGAGGCGATGATCGTGGAGGAGCACATCAAGGGGTTCCCAGATACGGATGCGTGGGGTCATAGGCTCCGGCCTGCGTTGCTGATGGTGCTTTGTTTGTTACCCGCTTTGGCAGCTTGGTTGTATCGGTTTTCCGGCTTGATGGATCGCTACATGACTAAGCAATTTCTCAAGGCATTCGGCCTCTGCATGGGGGCATTGATTGCCGTGATGATGCTGGCGGATTTGTCGAATCGCTTTACTGATTTCCAGCAAGCGCCGAAGCCGTTCGCCGCTGCCATGAGCTACTACAGCATTTACATTCCCGCGCAGGTGGTTGATGTGTTGCCCTATGTGCTGATGCTATCACTGCTTTTCTGCCTCGGTAAAATGTCACGGCATCAGGAAGTGGTGGCGATGATTCAAACGGGGCGCAGTGTGCTCCGGGTAGTGCGCCCATTGTTAGTGACTGGGCTATTTTGCACGATTGTGTGTTTGATTTTTAACTACCATTGGGGGCCATGGGCGCAGGGGCATAAGCGATTGGTCGTCGATCTCGCGAGCAAGGGAGAGGCGGATCGCGCGACCGCGGTGCAGTATCGGGATAAGGAGTCACGGCGTGTTTGGTTTGTGGGGGCGTTTCCCTATCAATTTGAAAAAACAGGCGTGCTTCGCAACGTGAAGGTAATGTCATTTGATGAAAACGGGCACCCTATTTCACGCCTCCAAGCAAAATCAGCCACCTGGTCACACCAGGAGAGAACTTGGCGCTTTGATTCCGCCCAAGTGCTCGATCTCCGGGCATCTCCCGTGCCGCTCAAGGTGAAAGGCAGCTCCTCCGTCGAGCGTGATTGGAAGGAGACGCCTCACCAATTGGTGAAGCCGGGCCTGGATCACACCCATCTGGGGATTCCTGAGTTGAACAGCTGGCTGAAGGCTCACGAGGGAGTGGAGTGGGCGAACAAACTTCCTTATCTAACACAATGGCATTACCGTTTTGCGCAGCCATGGATCTGTATGGTGGTTATCATTTTAGCAGCACCTTTGGGTATTGTGTTTAGCAGACGTGGGATTGGCGGCGGAGTGTCCGTGGCATTCCTACTCTGCACCGGCATTCTATTCACCTCTCCAGTGTTCTTGACAGTTGGTGAGGCGGGTCATCTTCCAGCGGCACTTGCTGCGTGGGGCACTAATATTTTGTTCTCTCTGATCGCCATCTACCTCTTCAGCCGAAGGGTCGCAGGTAGGCCGATCTATGATAGCTTGAAAAAACTTCTGCCAAGCGGCGAATAGCCAGCTCCTTCGTGGCAACCTCAGCCGCAATAGGGTAAGCCTATTTTTTGTATGACATAGATTTGTCCGTTTCATCTTGTTCATTACCCGATCTAGGGCAAATTCCGCCCCGAAAAGAACTAAGTTGATAAACAAGCTAATGATTACGTTTCCCGCACATGCACCCATTGCAGACGACCAGAAATTAAGGCTTTCCAGTGCGTTGCATGGATTGGATGGTAAGCAGCTATCTTGGCTCAGCGGCTTCTTGGTGAATGCCGAGCCTGTGTCTGCTGAGCCCATAAAGCTCACCGTGCTCTATGGTACGGAGTCTGGAAACTCTGAGGAATTGGCGGAGAAACTTTTTAAGGAAGGGAAAAAACAAGGCTTCAAGGTAAGCATCAGCAATATGGCTGATATTTCACCAAGCGCGCTCACGATGGCTGGGAAATTATTGGTCGTGGTTAGCACCTGGGGCGATGGTGAACCGCCGGAAGCCGCGGAGGAGTTCTACAATGCCTTACTCAAGGAAAACATCTCTCTAACAGAAGTTGAGTATTCTGTGTGCGCATTAGGCGATAGCAGCTACGAGCAATTCTGCCAGACAGGGAAAGAAATCGATGCCCGACTAGAAAAGCTTGGAGCAACACGATTCCTTGAGCGAGCGGACTGCGACGTTGATTTTGACGAGCCATTTTCAGCATGGCAGCAGCAAGTGTGGGCAGAGTTGGCTGGGGCAGCACCTGCGCAATCAGCCCCCCAAGCGGCATCGTCGCCAGGCATTACTTACGGCAGAAACCATCCTTTCCCAGCTGAAGTGTTAGACAATCAACTGCTCAGCGGTGAGCGATCTGCGAAGGAAACTATACACCTTGAATTATCCTTAGAAGGCTCTGGCATGGATTATCAACCTGGCGATGTGCTGGCGGTGATTCCACGGAATGCGGAGGACGTAGTGGATGCTATTTTGGCAGAAACAAAACTCTCCCCAGATGCGCAAGTAGAAGTCAAAGGAGTGGGGGAGAAGTCATTGCGCCATGCCTTGATTGAGGATCTGGACGTGACGGCACTATCGCGCAAAGTCGCGAAGGCATGGCAGGCACTTGGCGGCTCTGATGAGTTGTTAGGATTGCTCTCGGATGAAAAAAAGGAAGACTTTAAGGAGTGGGTATATGGACGAGAGTTGATTGATTTGTTAGAAACCTACCCCGTTTCCTCACTGGATGCACAGAGCTTTGTTAGCCTCTTACGTAAGCTGCCACCGAGGCTGTATTCCATCGCATCAAGCCCTGTGGCGCACCCGAATGAAGTGCATCTCACAGTGGCGGCGGTGCGCTATAAAAGTCACGGCAAGTCTCGTAAAGGAGTGGCATCCACCTACCTTGCGGATCAAGCAGGGGTAGGCGGTAAGGTGACAGCTTACATTCACGCTAACAAGAACTTCCGCCTCCCCGATGACCCACAGACCCCCATCATTATGATCGGGCCAGGCACTGGCGTAGCACCATTCCGTGCCTTTGTTGAGCACCGAGGCGAGAGCTCAGGCGATGCGTGGTTATTCTTTGGTGATCAGTGCTACAACGAAGATTTCCTCTACCAAACCGAGTGGCAAGAGCACTTGAAAGAAGGCTCTCTCACTCGCTTGGACGTCGCGTTTTCACGTGATCAACCAGAGAAGGTTTATGTGCAGCATAAGATGTTAGAAAATCGGACTGAGATTTGGAAATGGCTAGAGCGTGGTGCCCACTTCTACGTCTGTGGTGATGCCTCCCGCATGGCGAAGGATGTGCATCAGGCCTTGCTCGATATCGTAAAATCCGAAGGCCGTGTCGATGATCCAGATGCCTTCCTTGCCGACCTGAAAAAATCACGCCGCTACCAGCGGGACGTTTACTAGAACTATCACCAACTACATCGAATCACTATGAGTGAAAAATTATCGGCCAATGAGCCGCTGAAACTAAATAGCAATTACCTGCGTGGAAACTTAGCCGAGGACTTGGCGGATGTTTCCACAGGTGCCATCTCCGCAGATAACCAGCAGCTCAGTAAGTTCCACGGCATGTATCTGCAGGATGATCGAGATGTGCGCGCAGGACGGCGTAAGAAAAAACTCGAAAAAGCCTACAGCTTCCTCATCCGCGTTCGGATGCCTGGCGGTGTGGTCACTCCCACTCAGTGGTTAGAAATGGACCGCTTATCAGATGAGTTTGCCAATGGCACGCTGAAGCTAACCACGCGGCAGGCGTTTCAGCTGCACGGCGTGATCAAGCGTAATCTTGTGCGGACGGTGAAGGAAATTAATGATGCGCTGTTAGATACCATTGCCGCCTGTGGCGATGTGAACCGCAACGTCATGTGTAATCCTAACCCAGATCTGAGTGAGGCGCACGCAGATGCCATTGAGCTAGCCAATGAAATCAGCAGCCACCTACTGCCGCGGACTGGGGCTTACCATGAGATTTTTCTCGATGGCGAAAAGGTGCTGTCGTCCGAAGACGAGGAGGAGCCTATCTATGGTAAAACTTACCTACCTAGAAAATTCAAAATCACCGTGGCGGTGCCACCATCGAACGATGTGGACATCTACGCTCACTGTCTCTCGTTTATCGCCATCATCGAAAACAAAAAAGTAATTGGCTACAATGTAGCGGTCGGTGGTGGGATGGGCATGACCCACGGTCAGGAGAGCACATTCCCTCGCCTAGCGCAGGTGATCGGATTCGTCACTCCAGATAAGGCGGTGGATGTTGCTGAGAAGGTGGTGCTGGTGCAGCGTGATTTTGGAAACCGCACGGATAGAAAATTTGCACGCCTAAAGTACACGGTCGAGCGCATGGGCGCGGATGGCTTCCGTGAGAAGCTAGAAGAATACCTTGGCTATACCTTGGAAGAGCCAAAGGAATTCAACTTTACTCACAATGGAGATAAGTTTGGCTGGACGGAAGATGCTAATGGAAACAGCCACCTAAACCTCTTCATCCAAGGGGGGCGGGTGATTGATAGCCCAGCGTTTCCAGCCAAAACTGGACTGCGTGAGATCGCAAAAGTGCATGATGGAGATTTCCGGCTAACCGCAAACCAGAACCTCATGATAGCTAATGTTAGTCCAGAGAACCGAGCTAAAATTGATGCTCTGTTAGAAAAATATAAGCTGCATGATTCCCATCAACGTAGCGCACTCCGGCTGAACTCCATCGCCTGTGTGGCGTTGCCTACCTGTGGTCTAGCACTCGCTGAGAGTGAACGTTATCTACCAGATCTTATCAGCGAGCTAGAGGAGAGCATTGAGCAAGCCGGCCTGCGCCATGATGCTATCACCATCCGCATGACCGGATGCCCGAATGGGTGTGGAAGGCCGTTTGTTTCTGAGATCGGTTTTGTGGGGAGAGCTCCAGGGAAATACAACGTCTATCTAGGTGGAGGTTTTCACGGACAGAGACTGAACAAACTTTATCGAGAAGCCGTCGATGGTAGTGAAATTAAAAATTTACTAGCTCCTATCATCGAGCATTACGCCAAGGATCGCCAAGAGGGAG
>JBMYYO010000036.1:0-25902 GCA_049609505.1 Akkermansiaceae bacterium
GGGGAGTTTCATGTAATCGAGTGCCTCTTGCACCGATGTGCGATCGGCTTCAGTTTCTGCCTTGGCGGGGTCGGGAATAGTTTCAGAAATAGCAATCCCGTGATCTGGCGAAATGCCCCAAGTTACGGTGGGCTCGATGTCCTCGGCGTTGATTTCTATGAGGTCATCATATTCTGCATCCGGGTCAGAGCCGAAAGCTGACCAATCGGCAACCGCTTGATCCCAGTCATCGTCGCCGGGTGAATAGGGGCGGTTGCGTAGGTAGTCGAATGTCGTTTGGTCAGGATTGACATAGCCACAGCGTGCGCCGCCCTCGATGGACATATTGCAAACTGTCATGCGCTCCTCCATGGTGAAGTTATCAAAAACCGAGCCGGCGTATTCGTAAGCGTAGCCGATGCCACCCTTGGCACCTAGCAGACGTATAATATGCAGAATCACATCCTTGGCATAAACACCTGGGCGCAATTTGCCGTCCACGTTGATGCGGCGGACTTTGAGTTTCTCCATCGCGATAGTTTGTGTCGCAAGCACATCGCGCACCTGAGTCGTGCCGATGCCAAAGGCGATGGCTCCGAAGGCACCGTGGGTGGCGGTGTGGGAGTCTCCACAAACAATCGTCGTGCCCGGCTGCGTAATTCCCTGCTCGGGACCAACAATATGGACGATGCCCTGCATTCCGGATGCGAGATCGAAGTATTTGATGCCAAACTCATCAACGTTTTTGCGGAGTTCACGGATCATTGCATCAGCGAGGGGATCGGCGAAGGGGCGTTGCTGGTTATCGGTGGGCACGATGTGATCGACCGTTGCAAAAGTTCTGTTAGGAAACTTCACCCCGAGTCCGAGGTCACGGAGCATACCAAATGCCTGCGGGCTGGTGACTTCGTGAATCAAGTGAGTGCCGATAAATAACTGAGTGCGCCCGTCGGCAAGAGTGCCAACTGTGTGAGCGTCCCAGACCTTGTTGTAGAGATTTTTTCCCATGGTATGCGGCGACTTCTTATCTTGATGAGCAAAAATGAACAGCATAAATTTTTTGCAACTTCTTCCTCAGAATTTCCGTAGGTGTATAGTTACATCCCTATTTTGATTTCCACTTCACACCCCTTCGCTTCATAAACCATGCCTACTCACTCATCCCCTAATAAACCTTACACCCATCCGCAGAACCGCTCTTCTGCCTGGAAGCGCCTCTTTTTCTGGCTTTCTGGTGCTGGCACCGAGACACTTGAGCAATGCCCAACCTGGGAGCAGCGCAAGTATGTTGCCTTTGGTGCCACCGTGCTCGTGCCCTGTGCCTTTGCTTTTATTGCCTGCGCCTACGCCCTCTCCACCCTCACGGAAAACCCATGGATCATCTTTCCTGTGGCGGGTGTTTGGTCGTTTATCATCCTAACCATCGACCGCGCATTGCTGGCTAGCTATCGTTCGTTTCTTTCGCCATTGAAAAAACTCGGTCAGTTTTCGCTCCGATTTTTGGTGGCTGGATTGATGGGGCTGACGATTGCTCACCCACTTGTTTTGCTTCTCTTTAAGGACACCGTCACAGGGGTCATTGAGCAGGCCCGAAGCGAGGAGATTCAGAAAACACGAGCTTACTTCAAAGAGCAAAAAAACGACGCGCAGAAGAATATCCGCGGGCAGGAAACTGCCATCGCCACCAAGCAGACCGAGTTTAACGAAACCTTCAAAGCCAAATTCCTCGTCGAGTCCGATACGGACACTGAACCTGAGATGGCTGGGCTAACACCCGAGCAACAAAACCGTCTAAAGGCATCCATCGGCGAAGCTACAAGCACCTTTACAGGGCGCGTGGATGCAATCACCAACGAGATTGCCACCCTCACCCCGCAATACACAAAAATCCAACAAGAGCAGGCGCATTGGCAGGAGCAGTTTGAGAAAGAAGTTAACGGTCAGCGCAGTGGTATCCGCGGCCTCGGGCCACGCGCCCGTAGTATTCGCGATGATCAGTTAGCGTGGAGACGCACCGAGGCCGAGAGGTTAGGAGCTCAATTAAAGAGCCTCTCCGAGGAAAAAAGCAGCCTGCTCGCAAGCATTGCTGGAGCTAAGCAAAACGCCATTGCCGCCTTTGAGAAACAGCTCGAAGCAGAGCGCGCGGTCGCAGCCCAAGAAGAAGCCCGTGTCACCGCCCTGCGTAACAAAGTGCAGGCGGATCAAGCCGATCAGTTTGTTACCCAGCAGAATGCCCTGCGTGCTACAATCAAAACGCAAATTGACACCATGCTGACTGACCTCAAGCGGATGCAGAGTGACCTTGCTGCTATCTCTGCGGATGAGCGCGCCAGCCTACAAGCCATCGCAGATGAACCACGAAAGGACATCCTGACACAAACACTTGCCCTGCATAATCTCTTTCAAAGGGGCGAGCAAGGAGGGCAGTTTGCCTTCACTACCTATTGGATTCTAACAGCTCTCTTCATGCTCGTGGACACCATTCCGCTGATGGTGAAGTTCTTCTGCAAGGCTGGGCCTTATGATAAATTGTTAGATCGCGATGAGGTCGAGTTTGACTCTGAGCACAAAGCCTTCCTGAATAGTCATCGCCGCTACATGGAGCAGCTTGGAGAAGGGGACTTAATAGCCGTTACACGGAACAAAACCCTCGAGCACGCCCTCGTCGATGGGGTGGAGCACTCCCGCGCTGCCCGTGCATTTCTTGATTCGATGATCGAGCTTGAGAAATCTTTCCATGAGAAAATGTTAGCCGAGCAGGAATCGCTGGAATCCGCAGGTCCAGAAAAACTTGCCGTGCTCGAAGCCATGAAACAAGGTTTCTACAGTGATATGCAGACTCGGATGCAAAACTTCTTTTCACACTCACACAGCACAACTACCGCGTAACCCCGCATAGCGGCTGGGTGGCTGGTTCTATCCTGCGGCTTCTGCGGCTTTGATGGTGTTAGCGATGAGCATGGCGATGGTCATGGGACCGACTCCTCCAGGGACGGGGGTGATGGCGCGGCATTTGGGAGAGACCTCTGCGTAGGCGACGTCACCTACGAGTCGGTAGCCACGTTTTGCATTGGCGTCCTCGACGCGGTTGATGCCGACGTCGATGACGGTAGCTCCGTCCTTGACCATGTCTGCTGTGACAAACTCAGGCTTACCGATGGCGGCGATGATGATGTCTGCTCGGCGGCAAACTTCTGCAAGATCTTTCGTTCGAGAGTGGGCGACGGTGACGGTGGCATTGCCTGCCTTGCCCATCAGGAGAAGAGCCATGGGTTTGCCAACGATCATGCTGCGCCCGATGACAACGGCCTCAGCACCGGAGGTTTCTACCCCCGCTTCTTCTAACAATCTCATGCAGCCAGCCGGGGTGCATGGGGCGTATCCGGTGGGGTCTTCCAGGGCGAGCTTGGCGACGTTTTCTGGGTGGAAACCATCGACGTCTTTGGCGGGGTTAATCGATCTAACAATTGCCTCCTCATCGATTTGCGGTGGAGGAGGGGACTGGACTAAAATACCGTGGATGGCGGAGTCCGCATTGAGTTCGTGCACGACGTCTAACACCTGCTGCTGGGTGGCGTCTTCGGGTAGCTCGATCTTCCGTGAGTGGAGGCCGAGCTCGGCGCATTTTTTAACCTTGGAGCCGACATAGACTTTGGATGCAGGATCGTTGCCGACGAGGACAACGGCGAGCCCGGGTGTAGTCCCTTGTGCTTTGAGGCGGGCGATCTTATCTCCACACTCGGAGAGGACTTTTTGGGCGATGGCTTTTCCGTCGATAATATTGCTCATGATAATTTGTTAGTGAGTGGTGGGAGATGTTTGGGCGTCGTGGTATTTATACTGGAGGTAAAGGATAGAGCAAACGGCAATGAAGCCAATGGATGATTTGAGGAGTGTGATGGCGGCGGTGTCTGTGCTATCAACGATAAAATGAAATACGGCTAATACCATCATGATGATGCCAAACATAATGGTGCCTGTGATGTGGCGGCGCAGCATTAGGACGCCAGTGGAAATCAATGCGGACCCCATGCCGAGGTTGCCACTATCATCCGTGCTGAACCCTAGATAGACCATGATGCCGCCGATCAGAAAACAGATCCAGGCTGGTCCGGTAAATTCTAGGTGTTGGAGTTTTTTCATCGCGTAGGTGAATGCTCTCGCTGGTGAATGGTTTGGCAGTGATTATTCGTTTTCGGGGATATCATCGGCTCCTTGACGGAGGGTGGTTTCTACCAATTGGCGTTGGTTTTCAAACTCATCTGGGTCGAGTTTTTTGGGGACGTTGATTGGTTGATCAAGGTGGATGGTGACTTTGCTGAAGGGTTTGGGGATGCGGAGTTTATCCCAGCTTTTTATGCGCCAGCTTGAAGAGAACGTGTAGCGGATGCAGGCGATGGGAGTCTCAGCGGATTGGGCGAGTTTGATAACACCGGGCTGGAGGTGGTAGCGTGGGCCGCGTGGGCCGTCTGGAGTGATGAAGACTTGTTCACCTTTTTTGAGGATGCGTTTCAGGCTGATGAGGGCGGCGGCACCGCGCCTAGAGCTGGAGCCGCGCACGGGGAGGATGCCGTAGGCTAAACCAAGGGAAGCGATGATGGCGCCATCCTTGCTGGCACTGGAGAGGGCGTGAGTCTTGGCATTTCCTGCGATGTGCTTTTTGGCAACGGGAGCGACGAAGAGGCAGTTATGCCAGAACGCCCAGATAACGGGGCTGCCGGAAGAAAAGGCGGCTCGTACGGAGTGGGGGTCTTTGACAGTAAATCTCAGCGTGAGGCTATTCAGCCGGATGATCAACGCGATGATTTTTCCAGCAAGGCGTTGTTTCCAAGTTCCTCGGATGTCTGAATCGCTCGCCATGGGTGTGTTAGATAAAGCCCGGTGTGTGGAGGGTTTCTACGAGATACTGTTGCTTGGCTAACAGCTCTTGATAGAAGTGGTGATGGTCCTCGTTCGGCTGGCAGTGTGTTTGTTCATCAGGTTTGACGGCGTAGGCAGCGAGCTCTTGGTAGGAGAGAGTTTCACCGCTGTGGCGGAAATAGGACACCGTTGCCTGTAATGCTGCGCCAAGTGCGGCACCTTCGTTGGTTTGCAGCGCGACCACTGGGGTGCCTGTGACATCGGAGATCATTTGTCTCCAGAGTGGGCTATTGGCACCGCCACCAGTGATGCGGATTTGCTTCGGCTCAATGCCGAGTTCTGTTAGGCGGAGCATCCCGTATCCGAGCGATAGGCTGACGCCCTCGATGGCAGCGCGCATGAGGTGCGCTGGGGTGAAGTTCTGGCTATTTAGCCCATGAATGATTCCGCATCCGTCAGGTAGATTGGGTGTGCGCTCTCCTTGAAGATAGGGTAGCATGGAAAGGCCGTTGGCACCGACGGGGATGGTGGTGGCTTCTTTTTCCATTTGTGAATGATCCCAGCCGTATTGTTTTCTAAGACTCTCCGTGACTACGGTGGCGTTCATGGTGCAGACGAGCGGTAGCCATTTGTCCGTGGAGTCACAGAATGCGGCGACCTCGCCTTGGGGATCAATGATGGGCTTATCTGATGTGGCAAAGACGGTGCCACTGGTGCCGAGGGATACGGTGACGCAGCCGTCGCTGATATTCCCTGTGCCGATGGCGCTCATCATGTTGTCACCACCTCCAGCGCTAACGAGAACGTTGTGGCTAAGCCCCCAGGCTTCTGCTAGCTCAGCACGGAGTGGCCCGAGGATTTCTTGTGAAGAGCCTACGGGCGGGAGGTGGGCGTGCAGGGCGGGGTCAATGAAATCAAGTAGATCACGGCACCATTTTCGTTCTCTAACATCAAGGAGCCCCGTGCCAGAGGCGTCACCTGGCTCCATGCGTTTGACTCCGGTGAGCCAGTAGTTGATGAAATCGTGCGGGAGCAGGACGGTGGAGATTTTTTGGAAATTTTGCGGCTCTTTTTGTTTCATCCAGAGGATTTTGGATGCGGTGTAGCCGGGGAGGATTGGGTTTCCAGCTAGCTCGATCAGGCCTGGGTTCCCGCCGAATGCTCGTGCTATTTCATCGCACTGCTCGCTGGTGGAAGTATCACACCACAGCTTGGCTGGGCGGATGATGCTGTTGGTTTGATCAAGGGTGACAAGGCCGTGCTGTTGGCCAGAGACTCCGATGGCGGCGATGCGTTTGGCACCATCGCCGAGCTGCTTGATGCACTCTCTGATGGTGGTGTTAACCGCTTGAATCCAGAGCGCGGGGTCTTGCTCTCGGTGTCCGTCCGGTAAGCCATCAATCATCGGGTAGCTCTGTGAGGCTTCTGCGACGACGCGGGCCTTTTCGAGATCAAAGGCGAGCGCTTTTGTGCTCTGGGTGCCTGTGTCTATTCCGAGGATATACATGAATGATCGCGGTGGGGCTTGTTAGCGGCTGAGCATTGCGTTTACTAGGAGATTTGACAAGCTTGCTTGTTAAGTATTTGAGAGCAGCTTGGTGATGGTGAGTAGGGTGATGGCGATGAGGGCTGCGCTGCTGAGTCCGCCAACGATGCGATCGCGGCTGCGTGTTTGGGGTCTCTGCGGAGAGGTGGAGCGGGGGAATACGATGAATGCATAGCCAAGCCCGAGTGCTAAACCTCCGAGGTGGGCGGCGTTGTCGATGAAGCTCATGCCTATTTTCCCGATGACTAACATCAGGATGAGGCCTGCGAGTAACCTCCTGCGGGCGGGGCGGGGGACGAGGTTCGGGTGTAGGAACTCGAACACCAGTAAGAAACCTAACAGCCCCATTAGTCCGCCAGAGATGCCAACAGATGGCATGTTTGGATTCATCGTGGTGGTGGTGAGGCTGCCCGTCCACATGGCTGCTAGAAAAACAAGGGTGAGGTGTGGCCAACGGGCGAGAGTTTCCACTCGTCTGCCGAGGTAGAGAAGGCCACTGGCATTCATCAGGAGGTGGATGATGTTCCCGTGTAGCATGGGGCCGGTGAAGGTGCGCCACCATACGGGGTCGGCCAGCTTGAGTAGGCCTGCGCGTTCGATGCTTGTGTGGGTGGCACCGGTGCTGGGGTGGGACCAATCGATGATTTGTTGGATGACTCCTACTAGAATAATAGCGCCTAACAGAATGCGTGTGGTGGGAATGCTTTGGCGATCCAGCCAAGCGTCAAACCGGGCCTCTGGGATTTCATTGGCTAGTTCCTTGCTGGATGTCTGGCGGAGCCTGCGCTTGAGCTTCCAGCCTTCGTAGAGTGGCAGGAGACCGAATATAAGCAAGAGTAAGGCGGCGAGACCAGTGAGCTGGTGGGAGTAGAGTGCTTCGAGCTTGCCGTGGCTTCTCTGGTAAGCGGAGTAGGCGGTCCAGATGAGGGCGATGCCGAATACGGCGCCCATCCGCAATCCATCGCTGAGATCGCGGGAGGCGAGTTTTTTTTGTCGGCTACGTAGAGGTTTCCACAGGGCGGGGACTTCCTCTGGTGTGACGAACTTCTCGCTCTCGGGTGTCCAGACGAGGCCTATGCCATCGCGGGCATGGCGGATGTTTTTAACAAGCTCCTCCACGCTGTCCGCTGGGTGAGCGGTGCCTTTGGCATCGAGGTAGCCAAAGGGGGATGAATCGGGCTTGTTGGGGAATGCGGCGGCACGCGCCCAAGCTGGCGTGTCTGAGTGGGTGTCCTTGGAGGTGTTAGACACAGGGGAGACTACTGACCCTCACCGGATGGGGTTTCCGCAGGTGCTGGTGGAGTAACTGGAGCAGCGGGTGGGGCTACAGGAGGGGTGGAAACTGGTGGGGTGGTTGGCGGAGTGACCGGAGGGGTCGCAGGTGTCGCAGGAGGGGCTACGGGAGCGGGGGTGGGATCAGTCTTTGGCATGTCAATGTGCTCCTCTGCATCGCCATCAGTAGGTGCAGGTGCGGGTGTCTTGGTGGCATCAGAAGCTGGTGAGGTTTGTTCTTCCTTATCCTTGTCATCTGCTGGGGGAGTGAAGTTTGGATCACGGTATTTTTTACCAATGAGAATAGCGAGGATCAGCGTGATTACGAAGAATAGTGTGCCGAGCCATACGGTGCCTTTTTGTAGAACGTCAGTAGCGCGTGCGCCAAAGACGCCGTCAGTGACGCCGCCGCCGAATGCAGCACCGAGGCCTTCTTGTTTTGGACGTTGCATGAGAACAACCAAAGCAAGCAGCAGGCAGATGATTACGTGGAGAACCAGCAGGAGATTGATAGAGAGACTAAGTCCGTCAGCGAGAATATGAAAGGTCATGGGCGCGGGAATATGGTAGAGGTGTTGCGTGTTGTAAAGGCGCGAATTGTATCAAATTAAGATTCTTTTTGATTTCAGATATGGCCGAAATTGGGCGGATTAGCTCACGCGGCGGATGATTTCGTTCTGTTCGTTGCAGACGATTTTCTTAGGCAGGATGGGGTTCTCTGAGACGGCGAAGGTCATAATGGTGACGCGTTCACCTGCTTTGATGATGTGTGCGGCACCTCCGTTCATGATGATTTTACCCGTGCCGGGCTCTCCGGCTTGGGCGTAAGTTTCGAGCCTGCCTCCCTTGGATGCAGATGTGACGAGCACTCGCTCACCTTCCCAGATGCCGGCGGCTTCCATGAGGTCTGATGGGATTTCAATACTTCCTTCATACTCGATATCGGCAACGGTGATGCACGCGCGGTGGATTTTTGACTTGAGGAGAATATGCTGCATGGGCGCAAGCAAGCCGCGATGTGGGCTGAGGTCAATTTGATAAATGCACAAATTGTAATTATCGTTTGCAATTGTCGGTTTTGCACCTAGCCTCCCGCGCCATGCTCAAGGCAGGAATTGTAGGACTCCCGAACGTTGGTAAATCAACGCTATTTAACGCAGTGACACGCACCCGCAATGCGGAGGCGGCAAACTATCCGTTCTGCACGATCGATCCCAATATGGGCGTGGTCATGGTGCCGGACGAGCGGCTCGATGTGCTATCGAAGATGAGCAACACGCAGAAGACCATTCCAGCTGCAATTGAATTTGTAGATATTGCAGGGCTTGTTGAAGGTGCTTCTGAGGGTGCTGGATTGGGAAACAAGTTCCTTGCTAACATTCGCGAAGTAGATGCCATCGTGCAAGTGGTGAGGTGTTTTGCTAATGATGACATCATCCACGAGCTCGGTAGTGTGGACCCCCTCCGTGATATTGAAATTATCAACTCAGAGTTGATTCTTGCTGATATTGCGGCTTTGGAGAAACGTAAAGAATCCCGCACTAAAAAAGCCCGTAGCGGTGACAAGGAATCTGTGCGTGAGGTGGAGCTGATTGAGAAACTTCTCCCGCACCTTGATGCGGGTAAGCCAGCCCTCACACTTGAGCTTTCTGATGATGAGAAACTAACCCTGCGTGAGTTCTTCTTGCTGTCATCTAAGAGAACGATTTTTGCCTGCAACGTCTCTGAAGACGAATTGGGTGAGACTCAAGAGAACCCTGATGGACACCCGATGGTGGCTAAGGTGCGTGAATATGCTGCCGCCTCTCATAATGCTGAAGCGATTGTTATTTCTGCAAGAATTGAAGAAGAACTCGTGGAGCTTGAGCCTGAGGAGGCTGCGGAGTTTCTTGCCGATATGGGCATCAAGGACTCAGGTGTTTCCACTCTGATCCAAGGTGTCTATCACTTGCTTGGTCTGCGGACTTACTTAACCACAGGGGAAAAAGAAACCCGCGCGTGGACGATTACGGCAGGGGATAAAGCGCCGGCTGCTGCGGGTGTGATTCATGGAGACTTTGAGCGTGGCTTTATTGCTGCTGAGGTGTGTGCCTATGAGGATTTGGTTTCCTTGGGGTCCAAGGCCGCCGCGCGTGATGCAGGAAAACTGCGCATTGAGGGGAAGGACTACGTCATGAAGGACGGTGATGTGGTCGAGTTCCGCTTTAACGTTTAGCCCTGAGAGGCTTTGGTTTGGAGGGAGGCTTTCCAGTCATTGGCAGCAGAGGGTTGGCGATGAGTTAGCTGCTGAAATAGACCTCAAGTCTGTTGGTAAGCCTAAGGGGGAGGCCTTTAATATACCATTGCTTCTTTGATTATCTCTAAAGGTATTTAGGTGATAAATGCAACTTATTTAACTCAGGTAAATAAGTTGTTTTTGTGTAATTTAAGCATTATTTCGTAATAATGAAATGTTGTTTCTATACTTTACTTTCTGATTTACAAGTTCATTCATTGGTGTATAACTTTTTTATTATAAGTGTTTTGTTGGTGTTTTTGGTTGCCATATTTTACTTAAGATATGTATATTATAAATAAAAACATAAAAGTAAAAATCCATTAATAAATGTATTTTTTTGTAAAGGTCTTTGATTTCTTAATTTTATTATTAAGTTTGGTTTCAGTTGATCGCGATAAGCAATCCCCTCCGTTTATCTTGATTCGCTGACCCCCAACCCACCCTTACAATAATGAAGAGTAAAACTCTCCCCCAGATGAAAACGTGGGCGGCAGCTGTCGTCTGTGTGGTGCTAGTCTCCGATGGATTTGCGGAAGTAACCGTAGAGTCAACGGGGCTGGCACCAGTCACTCTTAGCTCAGCACGTGCCTCTAGCGCTCAGGCGGTTCTATCCACCCAGCAGTATTACCAGTATAATGTGGTTGGCTACATCGGTAAACTGAGTCCACTACCAGCAGGGAATGAGGAAAAATCGAAGAAGCTTCTTTGGAGCCGTTTGTCCGTAGTTTCTCCGCAGCAGAAAAAGGGCTTTGATCTTTTTCAGTCTCTATCTGGAGATGGTATTTCGGTGAAAACGGCAAGCTACTCAAGCCCCGTGATGAAGTTAGGTGCTGATAGTTCTCAGCCCGTGATTCGGCTTGAAGGGAGCGCGGCTCGTGTCTCAGGAGAACTTGTACTGGTGGTGGATATTGTGCCGCGTGAACCTCGAGCCATAGGTAAACTTTCTCTTAATCGAGCAATGGTGGATTCCTCAGATCGTATTTATTTCAAGTGGAGCATCCAAAAATAATTAAGCTCTTATTTCCCGCTAACTAACCCCCATTACATCATGAAACCTCTTACAAAAACAATTCTCCAAGCTCTGGCGATGGCGGCCGTGTTTTCTGTGCCTTTCCTCTTTGCTGAAAGCAATGTTGGCGAGGAGCAGCTGCCTGCCAATATGAAGGCGCCTGCGCAATCTCGCATCACCGCTGATGAGTTATCGAAGGCAAAACTTGCGCACAAACAGGGCTTTGATGGTGCAGAACAAACGAGCGATCTTCCCATGGCTGCTGCATTAAGTATCTATGATAATTCTACTATCTTAGTGCATGGGGGTAATCACACTGTGCTTCCTCCACGGGCGGTGCTCCATTTGCCTAAAAAATACCAAGGGAAAATTTCCACACATCCAGTGGGTAAGTATATCCCATGGCCAGAATTCTATCTAGCAAATCGACAGTGGTTGTTCACTTACCAGGTCACCGAGAGGCAAGCACTTGGGCAAGACGCCATTAATGAGAACGTCACGGTGCAGTTTCAAAAGATGAACCGCCTAGTCGTTTCTCTGTTAGAAAACCATCCGGTATCTGTAGCTCCTAAGCGCCCCAGTGAGTAGCCCGATTTAGCAGCCTCACACACACTCCCCCCCCCAAAAAAAAATCCCCCATGAAAACTTTTCTTACATCGGCACTTTACACTCTAACACTCACAGCAGCTGTCAGCTTGCAAGCAGGTGAGCTTATTCGCCAAGTCCAGCAGGGTAGTGGGCTTGTCTGGGACTACCATCCTTCCGCAGCCCATGGTAACGCCCGCAGTTCGCTGCCAGTAGGGGCAGAAGGCTCACTACTCACTTACTACTCAAGCCGAGGTGAGCAGCAGTGTCTTAGTCTGTTAGACTCAATGGCTATCGGCACAAACATCCCTCAAGTGACTTTAGAAATTGCATCTGAAGACCCTCACTTTCCACCACGCACAAGGGCGGATAAGCCGTTTAATGTTTATGTTAGACAAGGGAAAACTCAGAAGCCAATCACGCTCGTGCGTCAGGGCCAAGTCTATCACCCTAAGCTTCATGCCATTGATGAAACAACGCCGTCTGTTAAGAGTCAGCTTGGTGGTTGGAAGTTGAAGGCAGGTCGTTTGTCCAAGGGGGCATTTTATACGAGTCTTCCGAACAGCGATGTCACCCGAGCTGAAGGGGTGGAAACATTTACCGCTTACCATAAACACGGTGAGAAGTGGCAGCCCCTCAAATCGGCTCAGATTCAGGTGTGGCCAGTCGCCAGCGCATCATTTTCCGGTATGCAAAACGGCCAAGCTATCACCTCTAAAAAAACGCCAAAAACCTATGTCAACTGCCAGAACCTTTATCCAGACAGCCTCACGTTTGTGCAGATTTACCGCGGGAAGCAGAAGTTGGGTCGGCTAGGTGCTGTGCTCACCACATCGGTGGTGCGTTTTGATTCATCTGTGCCGCAGGACCAAAAAATTCCCCTCGGTGAGTGGGCGGACACCTTGGCAGATGGGACCTACACCCTAGAGCTGCTGACGATCACTCCGTTTAATGGTAAGCGCCCTGAGAGGCTCGCCGCCGTCACCGTGGTGCTGGATCGTGGTATGCACTCGCCTAGCATCGTGGATCTTTCTACGGTGAAAAAATAGAGAGAGTTTATCCAGTTCGTAGGTTGGTCAGGAGGCTTTCGCATTTCCGCGAGTTTGCAACTGCGTGTTTCACAGGGCGACCAAGCTAGGGATCAGTCCGCGCAGGCATGGGGAATATAAAGGAAAATACTTAGTAGCTGGTAGCGAGTAGTAGGTAGCCGCAAGCGAGACAGCAGTAACAAAACAAGAAACTTGACCACGTGCTTGCGGCTACACGCTACCTGCTACTTGCTACAGATGGCTGATTCCATGACGGCTACAGCTATTCATTCAACTTCCACCCCTAGCTTGGTCGCCCTGGCGTGCTGCAAGTAAAATAATTATTGACGGATGTTGACATTCATATACGCTGAGCAAGCGACAGATTCGGAATATAACTGAATCTAGAACAACAACAGCCCCTCCGTTTCACACCCTTGCACGGATAATCATGAAGTTTGCGAACCAGATTCTGGTAATTGCTTGCTGTCTGATGGCTGGGAAAGCCACAGCTCAGTATGTATCATTGCGTGCAGAATTCTCCTTTGAATCTACACTTGAGAGTGAGCACCTTGAGTTTGTTGAGTTACGCCGGGATGCTATTCCTGAGCTTATTTGCCCGTTTAAGTCGCCAAAGAAAGCGATGGTTATTCACGATGAGCCAAGTAAATGGGAGGCTATCAACAATAAATGGCGTCGGGGTATTACCGCTACCGTTTTCTGGGTAGGTGAGAAATCCAGCGAGAGGAACCCAACTCCGAACGATGCCAGCTCGTGGGACCCTAACTGGCAAAAAAATTACGGTGGCGTGGATCACCCCGCCGAGCGTAATGGGTACTTACCAACCACATTTAGCCCCAAGCTCAATCCTTTCTACATAGCTCTTCCGTACAATGACATTGCACCTGGTGGAGATCATCAACCCGAGGCGTCCAAGGTGATTCCGTGGTTTTGGAAAAAATATCGCGGCAATTGGGCCTCTGTATGCAAGGGAAAATGGGTAGCCATCCACTATCGAGGTAAAGTTTGCTACGCTCAGTGGGAGGATTGTGGGCCGTTTAACACCGATGACTGGCAATATGTATTTCAAGGCCGCCAGCCCAAACCGAACCCCAATGGCAATGCTGGCATTGATGTCAGCCCCGCAGTAAGAGATTTTCTAGGTATCCGAAGCGGCTACAAGGTCGCGTGGAAGTTTATCCAAGATGAACAGGTCCCGGTGGGGCCGTGGCAGAGGTTCTAGCTAGAGCTTCAGCCCATGCTGCCATTCGCCATCACCCTTACGATGAATAAGACGCTAACAGATCAGACCAACTTCATGAGAAACCTCACTAAGAGGTTACTTCTTAGGCAGGATGTTTTGGTTTCGATAGACCAAGCAGAAGCGAGCGGACTTCACTTTTTTCAACGTATCTTCCATTTCGGTATGCACCAACAGCAGCATCAATCCCGCTACGGGTTCGATGTGATACGAGCGGGCGGTTCGATTGACCGATCCCTTTCTGCTCTTCTCCGCCTTGTTTGGCTTCAACGCACCGTGCTGGTTGGTCAGGCTCGTTTTCAGTTTTTCGAAATCTTTATTCAACGACTTCAAACTCACGCCGGGCGCTCCATAGCGCAATGTCACCTCATATAATTTTCCCCAATGATATCTAGCTTCAAGCGCAAAAGCCTTATGACCAGGAAGAGCACCTTTGGGGGCACTGACTTGCAGCACCCGGAGCTCGGGATGCTGACCAGGGATCTTGATATTGACGTCAAGTTTCTTCGCTTGCGCCCAATCCAGAATCTTATCCGGAGAGTCTCCCCACTGCAGACCAAAGGGCGGAGGAAGAATAGCCTGCGCCTCAACACGCTGCCCCGCCACGAAGGTGAGCAGTGTCACGGTCAGCAGGAAAGCCGCCTTAATGCGAGGGAAGTAAATGATGCTCATGCCGTGCGTGAGGATACTTCACAAACGCGTAATATCAAGCGTGGACATTTTGCGCCACCTTTACAAAAATCAACCGAGCAAAGACCAAGACTACTCCGCGCAGGTGCAATGATGGTGCGGGGTAGCATGATCATTGAGATGACTGTGGCTTTGGCCTTGCTAACAACCGTAGGATTAGTGGTTCTTAAGAGTAGCCTCGATGTGATGGCTCCACGGCAGTGGGTTATTTTGCAAAACATCTCAGACTCCTACATGAGCTATGAGCAAGCTTATGCCGAGCGTGTTAGCTTTGATGAATTCACTTCGGATTCTTCTGACTGGCCTGTTTATCCAGACAAAAGTGAAACGGCTGTGGTGATCGGAAGGCTACCAGGAGGAACGGAAATTAGCGCCACCGTGGTGCGCACGAGAGTTGCCGATACGAACAATCTCTCAGCCAATGGCGGCACTGGAACACTCGCTTCAAACCCCGCTGAGATGGAAACATGGCAGCTGATGAGTCACCTTGTTTACCGCATTGGTGGTGAGCCATATCGTAAATCCCGAACTGTCCTAAGAACCAGATAATGAAGCACCTTCAGAAACATGACGGCGTTGCGTTGCGCTCAGGATTTACCCTCATTGAGATGACGGTAGCGATCTCCGCAGGAATGATACTAGCAGTCATGGCTCTGACGATGTTTAACCAACAGTTGGCATCGTTTAAGATTCTGAAAACACAGGATTTTCTCGTTAGAGAAGCGCCACAGATAAATAACTCCCTAGGGCAAATCGTATCCAAGGCAAACACATTCCAAATGTTCACCACCCTAGCCCACGCTGAGAATGGGAGTAATCCAGTGGTGACTGGTGGTAAGGTGTTAGCTCTGAAATTCAACGAGATCGATGATAGCTCATCAAGCTATGGTGTGGTTGCTTATGATGAAGCCAACAATAGATTGGAGTATTACCACGTGGAATCACTGGCTCAGCTAACATCATCATCACCTAGGTGGAGTATCTCCAGGCAGGTGCACGATGCTCAATTTTTTGTGGAGAATGGTGTTCTCCGAATGACTCTAACAGGCCCGAATGGTGGCGAAATAACCTATTCTACGACGACTCTACGATGAAAACATTACAACAATATTCTGGGAAGTGTGAGTCCGGTTTTGCCTCTATTCTCACAGTGATTTCTGTGTGCTCAGGACTGCTTCTTATTTTAATAGTGATGTATAAGAGTACGCTGCAATCACAGACATCTCAGAAATATCACCTGATGAGGAGTGACTACCATCAGCGCGAGGATGCTTTTGTTAGGGCGTTGGCGAACATTGTGCCAAATAAAGCCATGCGCTGCATGCAAGATGATTCATGGCAGACGTCTAATCGGCAAGACTTGCGCTGGAGAGATATTATTGATGAGGCGCTGGAGCTCTCGAATGCTAAGCAGGCGATTACTACCGATATGATAGATGACTTAGGGCTTCCAAGTGCTCGCCAGACCAACACTGCTGACACAGGGAGCTTCTATTTCAGAACTATTGTCTCGCCGACAGTGAATTTATCTTACAACCAGCACGTCATGTCTGGCTGTAACACCACCGCCAGTGCAGATTTTCCACCACCACTGGAGGCCGATTTCAGCCTGGAAAAGTGGGATTCGCGCTGGCCAATCATATCCTACAATAAAAAATATGGTAACTCTGCCACCGGCTGGGTGCTGGAGGACGTTGATAAATATCCCCTGTATAATCGAATTAAGGCCCCCACGAGCCGCTTCCACTATCAAACAAACGCCTCTCTCATTGCAAAGCATAACTGGTGGGCGTTCACTCTGTCTTTGGCTGAGCAAAGCAAATCAAACAGTGGACTTGAGCGCAGGAAAAAGGACTACGTGGTTTCAATCTACGAAATCCCCTCCCAGCTCCCGGTAAATGGCGCATCTTATACCAGCTTAGGGGCCCATGATGATGGAAGTGCTTGGTCTAACATTAGTATTACGGGTAGTGTTTTTGCTCAGAGAGTGAAAACAGAAGGGTCGTTTGCATCGGCCGGGATTTCTAGCCGTAGAGGGGTGGAGCTCTCCACGGACACGGTGATTGATGGTTCCGTCACAGGCACAAGTGCAGGTAGTAATCCTTTTGCTGGCAACGCCCGTGAAGTCGCGGAGTCAGCAGGGGAGGCATTCCCCATCTCATCTTCGAGTGACGGTGGTCGTGTCGCCTTCATTCCAATTAACCGTGGTCTGGAGTTTTACGATCGCTACACATCGACAAAAGATAGTGAGTTCGCCTCAAACTCGATATCCCCAACAGCGTGGGATTACTACAGCATTGGTGCCAAGCAGTGTGCTATGAAGCTTGATATTATAGACGTCGTGGGGCTGTCCAACCAGACCCCGACAATGCTTAGGTTTTCATACTGGTGGGATGATCCCAATGATGTCTTGGCTGGATCAGTTAAGTCTGAAGTGTTTAACCGAGCCGATGGCTCCTGGCCGGTTCCTGGTACTCCAGCAGGAGATGCTTTTCCGTTCCAGACTGATATTTCTGCTGATGGAAGAATTTCAATAAAGCTGCATATGGAACGCCTTGCGCCATTCCTAACAGCAAGAAATGGTGGAGATTTCTCTAGGAACCACTCTCTCTGCGTCAACCCAGATTACGTTTATAACAATGCCATTCAAAAGCCCTCGTTTCCAAGTATCGCATCAGATATTGCGCTACTGCTTGTTGATTCATCTGACCTGACCCCTTTTAGTAGTCGCGGCTTCTCGTTAGTAACTAACTTGCGCCTGATTATTGCAGATGACACCAATGTTGAGCCGGTTTTGCCTGCTGACATTCCCGCCGATTATCCTCTAGCTGCTGGTGAGGATTATTACCCACCGCTCTCCATGTTTGCTCCAGAAAAACGATATGGAAACAAGCAATATCCCATCGGAATTGAGATCGAAGGTCAATTGGGGTCCGTCGCAAAAGGGAACACCAATCCTGTTCACATTGGTGATCTCAAGTCCGGCGTAGATGGCTCAATTGTTCCTAATAATATCAGTGCCACACTCAAACCTATCACCCACCCAGCAGCCCTTCCACCGATTAATATGATGAACTGGATGGTCGTCATCCGTGAAAGACACCAAGCCTTTGAGGAGGAGACAAGCCCTTAGGGTATTTTAAAATAGTGCCATTTTTTTCTTCCGTATCATTAAAATATCAAGTATAACGTAAAAAGAACCTAGGTGAGTATTCTGTTTTTGGTAAAAAACAGGAGGCTTTCTCAACACACAAAAACCATAGAGACATCGCGCAAGTTCCCTCCAATCAACAACCTTTCGCTGTATCTCTGCATCCGACCAACACCCTAACATGAAAACAACAATAATAGCCAGTGTATCAGCACTCCTAATATCCCTTTCCGCATACGCGCAGGAAGCTCCAGCGATCCCTGTGGGATCGTTATCAACAAACCTCAGCATTTACCGACCAAATGTTAAGCCTTACCTCACTTGGGACATTGAATACCCAGAAGATGTCACTGACGTGGTGGTCATTCCGCCAGATGAAGAGGTGGAAACTAAGACTCGCCTTCGAGTGCAAGTCAGTGTGATTGGAGTGGGGCTGACCGATAGTAGTGGTCGGCAGTATGATGCGCAGTCATACATGCACTTCTCATCCAGTGGATGGCAGCAGATTTTCTACGGCAAAGGTCGTGATGTAAACCCCAGCCAAATTATTATCGATAAAGTTGTTGAGCAAGGGGAGACGATCCGATTTGCAGCACGCTATCCAGGTGGAAGCTTAGGCTATCAGTATAATGAGAGCAACAACGTGGTGGTGCTTAAAAACGGCGACACACCTCCTGGCAAAGACGCAGGCTATAACAGCCAAAGTTCGGTTGCTGAGTTCCTTCGCCCATATGTTCAGGACGGAAAATTAGCCCTAGGGCCTCTTGATCTCATTTACTGCGCGGAGGTGACCCACACAAATCCTAACCACTATGGTTTTGACCTGCAGGATACGATCGTGCTGGTACGTTTCACCAAAGTGCCGTAAGTTGAGACATTTAATCAATAGGCACTCTGCCACTTCAACTACACCCTTACATTTATGAAGACACACTTTTTTACTATGGCCGCATTAGGCTCATTGGCCGCCATTTCGCTTGCAGGTGCTCCACCCAAAGATGGAGAGAGCATCAAAGTCAATAAGCGCCCTAGTCACAGTGATATCACGGCTAAAAAATCAAAGCATGTATCCAAGCCTCGTGAAGAGCGCAAGGTGCAGGAAAAACCGGTGGTCACGGTAAAGAAGCGCAGTCTTATTCAAAACGCTACGCTGCTTACTTCAGGCAAAAACTGGACGATTCTACCAAAAGGATCGGTGATTTATATCCCTGAAAAACTTAAAACCAAGATTGTAAAAACCCCTAAGGGTGAATTGGTTGATTGGAAAACATTCCTTCGGCTCAATCGAGGTTGGGTCTATGTGCATAGCATTTCAATGAAACAGGCTAAGGGTAAAGCCACCCTGACACCTGAGGAGATGAAAGCTTACAAGGGGATGGGTAAAATCGTAGTGGCGACATGCATGGGCGGGCCAATCTCTGTGAAAGAGGAAGCGCTCAAGACCGGTGAAGAAGCTGAGAAAATGCTCAAAACGGCAAAATCACGCTAACGGAATCACGCAAGTGACCCGATCAGCGTTTTAGAAACTGACATCTGCTAACAACCAATCCTTACATACCATGAAAAAAACAATCGCCTCTGTGCTTCTATCAGCCTCTGTTCTGAGTGCTGGTCCAGAAGACTACAGAAACTTTATTCTTCAAATCCAGAGTGATGATACCACGCACTTACTCAACAATATCAACTCTTCGGGGTATCGGCAATCTCTCGCCGGCGTTATTGAAAGTTCTGTGTTTCAGCTCTGGACCGTGCATAAAACGACCGCTGACGAGCATCTACTAGATGAAAAAACCGTGTCTGCCTACCATCCGCAGGCCACGATGAATATCACCAGTGCTGATCCCTACACTGCTATTCCTCGGACTCGGGTGGATCACCCGTTCACGGTGCAGTATTCGGTATCTGGAATCGTTACCAATGATCCAAACGTGCAGGACGCCGCGAAGTCGGTCGTTTTCCAGCATGATGTCGTGCACTACCAAGCTGGGACGAACCAGCCAGATCCAACCGTTGACTGTGATTGTCACGAGCACAGTGTGGTTTCTCAGAATGGAAGCTTCAGTGATACCCACATGACCAGTCTCCATGGCTCAGACATGACAAAGGTGCGTGGCGAAGAAATGTTTTCTATCTATGCTAACCCAGACTTCGGTGTGGTAGGTGCTTCTTTGCTTGCGCAAAAGAAGGTGCAGGTGTGGCCAATTGCATCAGCCACTATCACTGGCATTGATGGCACAGTGGATTACCTAGAAGTTCCTGAGTTCACCGTGAACTTGGTGGATCTCTACCCAGCAAGCACCACCTTTGTAAGATACTACAAGAGTGCGCCATCTGGGAGCCCTGTGGATGTGAAATACATCAACACAAGCTTTGTAACGATCAATGATGTAAAGCCACAGAATCGTGTCTTCAATGTAAGTGCCTTGAACAATTTGATCCAAGAAGATGGAAGCTACACTATTGAGGTGCTGCACCAGACACCATTTGGCTATGATCTTCTTGCCCAGCATTACCCTCTCAAGGTGAAGCGTGGCATTAAAATCCGCGGTAACGTGAACTCATCTGAGTAAGCCATATTGATTCAATCTATCCCGCTCTCCGGTCCTCACCGAAGGGCGGTTTTTTTTAGTTGGTATTATCATCGCACTGAGAGGCATTGTTGGGTAAGAAAAACCCATGGCACTCCCGTTGAAAAAAAGTGAACTTCTCTGCTTCTGTGATCTGATGTATCGCTGGGCGAAACGCAGCACGGATCGCGGTGTGGAAATAAGCATCGAGCTAGGTGAGGTGCCAGACGGCCAAATGATCATCGCGCAGTGCCCTAAGATTTTCCGCCCGGATATGGTCGAGGATGTCATCGAGTTTGGTAGAGAGAACGGCTGGGTTCCTGAGCAAGCTGGAGAAACCATGACCGTGCGCTGGACCAAGCGCGGGATTGTTGTGCTTGATGATTAATCCACATCAATCATCTCAAGAATTTCCTTCTTAGCCTGCTGGGTGAGGTGATATTCAAAGGCATTCACCCCAGGTGTTTCCTCGCTGATTTTGAGAATCTGATCTTGAGAAATCCAGTGTGCTTCTTCCGCTTGATAGACTGGTATCCACAGAACTAACAGAAGGGCCGCGATGGCGTAGCTGGGCACCATAGCACGCTGCACAATGGCTCGGCTCAGAATGTTTTCGCCATTCTGGAATACACCAAGGAATAGCCACCAGAGAAAAATGAGTAGCGGAATAGCAAGCACGCTGGCCACTCCATAAAGAAGCATTTCCATCTGCTCCGGAATCCATGGCGGAATCCCAGCCGCGGGAATTGATAACGCGGCGGAAGCAAGAGCACCCCAGTGCAGAGCACTGATACGGCTCCCTACTGCGGGTAAACGTTTGCCCAAGCGGAATCGACACACCGTTGGTAAGGCAACGATAACCAGAAACACCATCCCCGTGAACTGTGCTGCGGGCATGCTGAGGGTGGTGAAATAGACAGAGAACTCACGCGCGCTGAGTGGTGTGAAGTGCTGGATCAATTGGTAGTAGAGGACGGGTAAAACAAGACCGACCCCGAGTATCCAGAGCCAATCTGCGGGGCGCAGCACACGCATCAGAGGCTCTGTGATCGGGCTTACAGGCTTGGGGTTCCTATAGCGCACCAGCCAGTTTCCAGCCACAAGTATTGCCATGATAAACCATCCGGTGAACGAGAAGAATCGACCGGAAAAGGCGTGATCCGTCATCTTCCCAGGCAGCAGGCTCCCTTCTGTCAACGGCTGGGGGTTGCGGACTTGGCGGTAGGATAAAGAGGTGGCGAAGTTGTGCAGAATGCCAGATTTTTGCTCGAATAGCCGCTCTTCTTCGGGGTTGTGATGAGCCTTTTTTCTGGCTTTGTCAGCTTCTAACACTTTATGCATTTTTTCTAACTGGTCAGCCTCTGTATCCATGCCGCATTCTCTAGCCGCTTCGCTGAGAATTTTTGTGTTTCCATGAAACCATACCTTGGCGATGAGTGCATCAACCAGTGTCAGAGAGTCATGCGTTAGTTCCTCACCCACTCGCCTCCATGCGGGGATGAGTTTTTCTAATGCCTTGCGGTCTTTTTCTTTTTTGCAGCGCTCTGCCTCAACGCTAATAACGCGAGAGAGTTTTGTGAGTTGGAAGTGTGGCGTAGGCTGCGCCGTTAGGTAGGCGACTGGTTGAAGACGGGTGATGCTGTCATTTCCTTGGGGTAAATAACGAATCCGCTCACGCAGCAGCTCTTCCTGGTGGCTGCGGATGTGTTTGGCTCCCGCTGCTTGATAGAAGAGAGCTAGTGATTGCTCAAATTTTGCTTGATCGAGAAGTGTGTATGGCTGCGCTGCCTTGCTGCTGGACGAGTAGTTTCTCTCCACGGCTTCATCCGCGATCAGCCCTGCTTCTATCATGGGATACCAGCCGTTGTTAGCATCGATCTGTTGCCAGTCCTGCTGGTAGCTCTTAGGCATCTCAGTCACCGAGTAGTTATCCAAATACTCAGAGATGTAAGCGTAGAAATAGGCTGGATTGTTAGGCTCGGACTGCCACAGGGCATACATACGGTTGTGGGGTAGTGCTGCCTGGTAATCACCGTAGAGCACAAGCCTTTCATGCCTGCTATACTGATGGTTATCCAGCTTGGGGTCCACTCCGTAAAACATACCAGTTAGACCAGTGAGAACATTTTGATTGCTGTAAACTTGAGTCGCCTGAGAAACGAGCACGATAGCAGAGATGATCAGCACGATCAGGTAGCACGACCAACGAATCCACCGACTCGGTTTTGGGGAGGTTTCCAAAATCCGCTCCGCATCCTCCACTCCGCCATCACCGTAGCAATGGATATGCCCCGCCAGCATCTGTTCCGCACCACGCTTCGCTTCAGATGGGGCCTTCATGTCCTTCGTCACCAATGCGATGAAGGATTGATGTTTGTCAGGATCAGTCACACTCGCAATACTGGTTTAGGTTGCTTCTCATCATACTCTTGAATGGGAGTTGATCGCAGACGTGGTATGACAGGGAACAATAATCCAATGATAACCACCGAAAGCGGTGCAGTAACAGCCAACCAATGATGGGTGATATCAAGCACCGCACCCAGTAAGGGGAAAATAAGCACCCCTATGAGCAAAAGAACCAGCAGTCTTGAACCTCGCGATGATGTGGAGAACCAACAAACTAGCAGTGCGAGGTCTAGCACAATCACAGCCTCCGCCCAGAGAGGAAGCCGTGGGTAGTAGCTCGCTTTTCCAGGGATCGATAACACACTATTGAGGCGGGTGATGGTGGAGATTCGTTTGTTGTCTAACAAACTCGTGCGGGCTACGCGTTTTCCATCTGAATCGGCATGGACGACCCAGTGCACATTCTTTCCATCCGCCGAATCTGCCGAGCGATTTTCAGGCTGGGAAATAAAATCGCTCGCGGGGATACCTTTCATCTCAGCTCCCTCATCAGCCGTTGTGTTAGACCGCGCTCTCCCATAACGGTCCATCGGGATCACGGGGCCGTTTTCCCCGAGGCGTAATACAGAGTCTCTTGTGACGATCAGATCCTTGGGAGACACACCGTGGAAGTTCATCAGAATCAGCAGATCAATAGATGGCAGTAGACCATGCTCTTGCCAGTTAGCAAAGAGCTGCAGCCGCCCCGTTTCCTGGTCCTCGGATTCTATCAGATTAAACCCCGCAAGAGTATGTGCCCCTCCATCGATATGCGCGGGCAGAGCCACTTGATTAATGACAGGCAGTTGCCGATAGCTGCTCTTCCATTGCTCATGCTTTACCAAACTTCTAGCAAGAGATGGAGGGGGAGTGGCAGCGGTAGCACCACGCTTCACAGGGACAGCGAACACTGCGCGTGGGAATTTCTCAAGCTGGTTCGATAGCGTCTGCGCCTGCATCCCCGGTTCATCATCCCACGCCATCTGAGTAGTTAGGCTGATGCTCTTGCTGCCTCGTTTCAGAATATGATCCATCATCACCGCATAATCTAACGGCGATGGTGGTGAGGATTCAAAAATATGCTCCTCGTCATCCGTCACAGTGATGAGCCTGATCTCTGGTGACTGTTGCTGTTTTACCAGCTCTCTAACCATCATGCTGCTATCCACATTCTCGATCAAGGCACTCTCACCGTGCTGGCTCCGCAGTGCGGCACGCGCACATGCGTGATCCACCTCCGTAATCCACGGCGCGTATTTTGCTAAAAACAACACACCCATGCCCACACTCAGACACAGCAGGAAGAGAGGCAATCGGGATTTCATGAATGAGGCAACGTGAGATGAATGGCGGGAATTAACGGAGTGCCATTCTGTTGCTTAGCTGCGTTCTGTCAAAAAAATACTCACGCCTTCAGCACTTCCTCGATCACTGGCATCAGCGGCTCTTCCAAGTCAGAACCTTCAATCACATCACGCAAAATGGCGGCAGCCGTAGGAATGTGCTGCAAGTACCACTCATGGTGTGGCTGTTTACCAAGCTTGGCAAATGCACCCATAGCTTGCATGAGCCTCTGTGCGGCACACTTTTGTAAGATCGGCGCGATCGGTTCTTCCTCGGAAACTTCTTCCCACAGCTCTAAAAGTTTCTCCCTCTCCTCAGCGGAGTGGTTCATGTAAGGATCATAGATCAGAGACGCAAGATCATACTCCTGCCTGCCTCGGCGCATCCCTTGGAAATCGATCAACCAAGCTTTGTTGTCGTTGACGATGATGTTTTGGGATTGGAAATCCCGGTGCACTAAGTTCCGTGCAGACGCGCCCAAGTCCTTGGCCATCTGCGCCAGTGCTGGGTGCTCAGAAAGCTCATCCACCACGGCGGGGTTCATGCCGAGGTGCTCATCCGCGAGGTGGTCAAAGAAATAATCCTGCTCCCAGCGATACATCGCCTCATCGAATTCTGGTTGAAACTCCAAGTCCTTTGGCGCGCGTGTGTAAAATAATTTATCTAACTGCTCAAACGCTGAACGGTAGATGGGCTCACGTTTTTCCCATGGCTCATCCTTCATGCTAAGGAGATCCACATCGCCGAGATCCTCCACTAGCGCCACCATCCGCCCAGGGTGGTCATAGATCACTTCTGGCACGTTGAAGCCTGCCTCTTTGAGGAACTCAGAAACGGGCAGGTAGTTCGCATTGTCCTTCCGCTCCATGGTGTAGTGAATACCAATATAAGTGGCATAGCCCTCAGGCCGCAAACGAATGAT
Source organism: Akkermansiaceae bacterium (assembly GCA_049609505.1). GTDB lineage: Bacteria > Verrucomicrobiota > Verrucomicrobiia > Verrucomicrobiales > Akkermansiaceae > Oceaniferula. The sequence continues at coordinate 24,881 of JBMYYO010000036.1, forward strand.
CGTCCGCCCAGACGCGCCCTTGGTGATAGGCTCTATCACACAGGTGTGAGTAGGCCCCAGCTCCAAGTAGTTCCGAACAGCGGTCAGTAGTGTATCAGCAGGCATGGCTGTCTATTATGTACCAATTCAGAAATGCCAAATAAAAAACCCACACTCCTCAAAAAGGAATGTGGGTTTGGAAAGTCAAGGACACCAATTACTTGGAGAGGTAGTCAGAAACGCCATCGTGGTCAGCTGTCATGGCATCGTCGCCTTTCTGCCAGTCCATCGGGCATACTTCACCGTGTTGCTCAAAGTGCTGAAGAGCATCAATCACGCGCAAGCACTCACCAATTGAGCGGCCCAACGGCATGTCATTGACCACCTGGTGACGCACGATGCCTGTTTTATCAATGAGAAACAGCCCGCGGTAAGCCACCATTTCACCTTCAACAGTGAGATTGCCCTCCTCGTCGTTGATGTATTCGCCAGCTAGCACATCGTAATCGTTAGAAATTGTTTTATTGGTATCAGCCACAAGCGGGTAGCTTACTCCCTCAATGCCGCCTTTGCTCTTGGGCGTCTGAAGCCACGCCCAGTGGGCAAACTCCGTATCCGTGGAGCAGCCAACAACGGCTACACCGCGGTCTTCAAACTCCTTGATCTCATCCTGGAAACGGTGCAGCTCCGTAGGGCACACAAAGGTGAAGTCCTTAGGGTAGAAAAACAACACAACGTATTTTTCTCCAAGGTATTGATCGAGGCTGAAGTGCTCAATGATGTTTTCTCCCTGCACGGCTTTGGCAATGAAGTGAGGGGCTGGTTTTCCTACAAGAACGGACATAATAATAAGTGAGTTAGTTGGGTTAATCGGTAGGCGATGAAGTATCGCCGCCGCTACATAACGCCGGGCAGGGGAGAGGCAAGAGGTTTTTTGTGAAATGGATTCATTTTTAGCAGAGCACTACCAGCCGCAATGCTGCCCGTAACTCCAGGGGGACCAAGCTAGGGGTGGAAGTGGAATGAATAGCTGTAGCCGTCAT
>JBMYYO010000037.1:0-25728 GCA_049609505.1 Akkermansiaceae bacterium
CATTGGTGAAGGATGCAATGCCTCCGGAGATACTTGGGTGCTCTCCCGCGTTGCCAGTGAAGAAGTCGGCTGTTGAGTTGGTATCGAGGTCTTGTGATGAAGAATCTACGGATTGATCGTAAATCCAATCAAACGCGGTAGCGTCTTTCGTCATCGTGATCGCGGCATTGGCAGCAATAGTTGATGCCAGCAAGGCTGTTAGGGTGTACTTTAATTTCATGCTAAGTTAGTGTTGGGGTTTTTGTGTGTGGTGTGTGTGGGGGTTTTGTGTGTGTTGTTTTACGTGCGCTATATATAAACAATAAAGAATTTATGAGCCAATGCAGTTTGTGCATGAGCACCAATTGATCTCCCATTATTAAACGGTAGAGGGTGACGTCAAAAATAATGTAGTGGTTTTTAAGTAAAACCACTTATTGAGGGGTTTTATTAAGGGTTTTCAAGAAACGCCATGAATGACCCATCGTAAGGAAGAAGTGGCACAGGCAGGGTGTAATTTGTGCCTTATTCTACTCAGGCACGGGCACCGCTCTTGAGGGCACGGGGATGGCGCGGGATGGGGGACGCTGATCTTGCCCGCGCGGGTTTCTCGATGGAGGCAGGGCCCGCAGTGGGTGCACGGTACAAAAGTCATTGCGCTCTGGCAGCACGTCTGATGGCAGAGTAGCGGTGTAGGCTGCATTGTGCTGGGAGCAGCCTGAGGTGGCATATTTTCCTGAGTAGCGGCAGAGGCGGGCGCTTTGTGGTCGGAGGGGTTTAAACTTCGGCGTGGCGTATCCAAGACGGTCTGCTGTTTTCATCACATCCACCCAGATCGGGGCGGCAAGAGTGGACCCGTAGCCTCGATTGATGATGCGTGTGGGCTTGTCCATGCCTACCCAGACAGCACAGGTGATGGTGCCGGTGTAGCCTGCAAACCAAGCGTCCTTGTAGTTGTCCGTGGTTCCTGTCTTGCCCGCGCAGGGGGATTTGTATCCTAGAGATCGCACCTTGCGGGCAGTGCCGCGTTCTATAACCTGCTCCAGAGTGTTAGAGACGCACCAGGTAGCTCCGGGGTCTGCTGCGCTGACCACCAGCTTTCCAGAATCTCCCTTACCTGGCCAGATGCGTTCGTTGTCTGCATTTCTGATTTCTTGGATTAAAAAAGGACGGTACCACTCGCCGTTGTTAGGGAATACGGTGTAGGCACTTGCCACTTGCCAAGGGGTGGCCTCCCATGAGCCTAAGTAGGAGGATGGATTATGTGGAATGCCTTGGACGAACCCTACATCCAGAGCAGTGGCATTAACGCGCTTCAGCCCAACGTAGTTCCCAACGCGGATGGACGGGGTGTTTCGTGAGCGGATCAGCGCGTTTGCCACCGTCATGTAACCACCGAATTTTCCATCAGAATTGGATGCATTCCAGACACCATGCACGCCATCAATCTCGCCAGGGCGGAGCCGAGCATCGCTGATATAGTTCCCTGGGAGAAGCCCATTGTTGAAAGCTGTTAGGTAAACGAAGGGTTTGAAAAGCGACCCAATTTGGCGTTCCGCTTGCAGGGCGCGATTATACTTGGACTCATCCGCGTCTCTTCCACCCACCACCGCAAGCACTGCCCCTGTGCGGTTCTCGATAACAACACAAGCAGACTGCAAGTAAGCGGGCTCATTTCTACGCGCCGCCGGGATGGAAAGCCAACTCTTGCGGGTCTGGTGCCGATACCCAGACGTTTTTTCCACCTGGGTGAGCTGTTTCTCAATGGCAATCTCCGCAGCGCGCTGGATATTGGCATCAACCGTAGTGATCACAGTGAGTCCACCTTCCTTAATATTGTGTTTTTCTAACAATAAATCCAACTCGCGGCGGACGGTGTCCATAACATAGGTCTCCTGCACAATGCGGCGGTGCTTAGGTCTGACCTTAAGAGCATGTTTCTTGGCGGATTTGGCCTCGGATTCAGAGATATGCTTATACATCACCATGCGATCCAGTGTCACATCACGCACGGCGAGCGCGGACTTCATGCTCTTGAAGGGAGAGTAAGTGTTCGGGCCCCGGATGATTCCCGCCAACATCGCCGCCTCACTCAAAGTGAGCTGATCAGCTGATTTCTCAAAGTAAGTGCGGGAGGCAGCCTCAATCCCCCGGATAGAATGCCCCCAAAAAATACGGTTCATGTAATGCTGGAGAATCTCATCCTTATCGTATTTTTGCTCGATACGCACCGCGAGCGCCATTTCCATAAACTTCTGATCAAGCAGCTTAAGCAGAGGTTTTTTCCGGCTGCTTTCCGGGGAAAAGTAAGTATTTTCAGCAAGCTGGATCGTCAGCGTAGAGCCACCTTGTGCTAGACGCTTACGCTTAATGTTTTCAACGGTAGCCCGGGCAAGACCTCGGACATCAATCCCAAAGTGACTTCGGAAACGTGCATCCTCACGGGAAATTAAAGCATTCTTGAAGTGGTGAGAAACTTCATCGTGCTGCACAATATAACGGTTATCACCATGGAGCCTCCCCAGCTCAGTGCGCCCATCACGTGAGTAAACCACCGTGCGCGCAGGCATCGTTGCCACCTTATCCAAGTCATACTGACCAGCACGGAGCAAATAAATCACCGCCACCATCGCGGCAAACAACCCCAGAGACACCGCACAAAAACCAGCGGCTCGGGCCGGCCACTTCAAAACTGGATGCCACTTCCGAGTGAAATAATTCACCAAATGAAACGGCCAAAACAACAGCAGCGAAACCATCCCCGGTCGCTTTGCCCGCGGAGCAGCCTTGCGAGACCTCTTGCGCCCAGTTCGAGGCGCACGCTTCCGAGCTGATTTCCTTGCCGCTTTCCTAGCAGCCCGCTTCGTCGGAGCACTCCCCCGAGACCTTGCGTTTGATGATGAGCGTGCCATAGAAAAAATAGAATTGCAAAAATAGACAGCACTTGAAGCCGCCACGGAATTACAAACAGAACTATAAACAATACGAAGCCCATAAACCAGCCTTATACAAAAAATGTGGCACAATCACAAAAAGAGGCTACGCTCCCTACATAGAACACCCCACTCTGAATTCGACCCGTCCTATGAAGAAAACAACCACTCGCCCCACACTCCTACCCTCACTCAGTGTCATTGCCAGTGCCATTGCCAGTGCCATTGCTGCGGTCACCTTGATCACCAGCACCCCGGCTCACTCAGCCACATCTGTCGAGAACATCGAGCAGCTCAAAGCACTGCAAACCAAAGTCCAAGCCGTCGCAAAAAAAGTCCTGCCAGCCACCGTCTCACTCACCTCCGCCAGAAGCGGCGCATCAGGCAGCGGCGTGATCGTCAATAAAGAAGGTCTCATTCTCACCGCAGGCCACGTAATCCGCGGCGCCAAAGAGGTCACAGTAACCTTCCCCGATGGGAAACAAACACGCGGCAAAGTCCTAGGAGCGAACTTCACACGGGACTCCGCCATGGTCCAAATCATCGGCAAAGCCGAAAACGAAAACGGATGGCCCCACGTAGAAGTAGGAAACTCTAAGGGGCTCGGCTCAGGAACATTTGTCGTAGCACTAGGGCACGCCGGGGGATTTGACCCCACCCGCACCCCACCCGTCCGCTTTGGACGCCTAATGACCACCCAAAACAAAAACCGCTTTATCACATCAGACTGCACCCTCATCGGTGGCGATAGCGGCGGCCCGCTCTTCGACCTCAATGGGAAAGTGATCGGCATTCACTCCTCCATCGGCCGCTCCTTAGAATCAAACAACCACGCCTCCATCCAAGGATTCCATGAAGACTGGGAAAAACTCAAAAAAGGCGAATCCTGGGGCCGCTTAGGAGGTAGTCGGTTAGATAACCCAGACGCCCCCGTGCTAGGAATCATGACCACCCGCACCCGCCGAGGCGCAGTTGGCATCAGGCACGTCTTCGAGGGCAGCGGCGCACACAAAGCCGGCATCCGAGCCGGCGATACCATCATCAGCATCCAAGGGAAAAAAATCACCAACCTACAAGCGCTCCACGCAGAACTACTCAACTACAAACCTGGCGATAAAGTAGCCGTCCGCCTACAAAGAGCCGATCAAATAATAACCCGCACCGTGACGCTGAGCCGCCGGGGAAACCGTTAACCACCCACAAGCCCACTTCCAAGCACATTTTTCACCCATGAAATCACCACTGACCAAAACAGCAGCCACCCTCGTCACACTGACGGCAGCACTATGTGGCACACTTACCGCGCAGAACAATCATCGCATGATTGATCCACTAGCAAACCTTCCCAAAAAACAAAAAAACCTGCTCGTAGATCAAGCCAAAAAACTCTCCAAAGCCTCCTTACCAGCTGTTTCCAAAGCAACAAAAAGCACCGTTGCCATCAGCCACCAAGGCTCGAGAATCGCCTTCGGAATAGCCCTCACAAAAGAAGGAAAAATTCTCACAAAATGGAGTGAGATCTCATGAGTCCACAAGCGCCTCACCATCACCACACACAGCGGAAAACACCACCCCGCCAAAGTCCTAGGCGTTTACCCAGAGCACGATCTCGCAGTCCTGAAAATCAATGCCAACCTCCAACCCATCGACCTCACAACAGCAGCACCCGTAGAGCAAGGAAGCTTCCTCGTCCTAGCTAGGCACGATGGCGGCGTAGAAGGGCGTGGTGTTGTCAGTGTCAAAACCCGCAGCCTAAAGCTCAGCGACCGTGGGTTTCTCGGCGTCATGTTAGACTTCTCAGCCGCAAGCAAACAAGGCGTCCCCCTCAGAGAAGTTGTTAAACAATCTGCCGCCGAGCGCGCAGGCCTACAAGGTGGAGATATCATCACCACCATCGAAGGCACCCCCATCCAAGGCGCAATGGAAATGCGAAGCACCCTCCAAAAACTCCGCCCCGGAGACAAAATAAAAGTAGGATACCGCCGCGGCAAAGAAGAACACACCACCACCGTTAGCCTAGGCACCCGCCCCAAAACAAGCGCACCAGCCATGCAAGGCCGGCGCAAGGCCGCCATGGAAAGAATGGGTGCCATCCCCAGCCGTGTCCGCGATAACTTTCCCAGCGTCATCCAATCAGACATGGCCGTTGAGAAAGAAGACGCAGGAGCCCCAGTCACGGATCTCGATGGCAACGTCGTCGGCATCGTCATCGCCAGAGCCTCTCGGATCAAAACCTACATCATCCCAGCAAGCACCCTGCTAGAAATCACAGCCAGTGACCCCAAAAACATCGCAAGCCTCCCGCCATCTCCACTCGATAAAAACGGCAAAATCGCAAGAAACACCACCCGCCCCTCACGGGCCATCCCACAAAACGAAGATCTTCCAGAAGACATCGAAAAAGTGCGCAGGCTACTAGGTGAAGTGGAACGCAGCGGTAATGACAACGAAGAAAACCTCCGCAAAATCCGCGAAGCACTACGCCTACTCCAAGGAGACGATCGCTAGAGCTACTCAATCATCCTTAGATAATTTTTCAAATTGTTTGATTGCCATTCGGCCAAACTTGTTCACATTGTCAACGTTATGGCGAATGCAACCAACGTTCTCGCAAATGGGATCGAAATCAACGGCTCAATCAAATTCAGCAATGACATGGTCATTGACGGAAAAATTGAGGGTGAAATCACATCTGAAAAAGGCAAAGTAACGATTGGCGAGAACGCGATCGTCAAAGGCGATGTCAAAGCAGGTGAAGTAAAGCTCTTTGGCAAAGTGGAAGGCACAATTACCTCAGACCGCTGCGAGCTCAAAACCAAATCCAAGCTTGATGGAGACATCAAAACAAAAATGCTCTCCATGGAAGAAGGAGCCGTCCTCTCAGGCCGCACAGACATCGGGGGCTAACCTCTGAAAGTTTCTACATTTCCACCATCATACTGAATCAATCTTGAAGCCGGGCCATCATCAGCCCGGCTTCATTGTGTACGCGTCTAACAAAAACTACGCCCGTAATTGTTAGGTGTCCGGTATCTGAGTCTCTTTCTCGCCCTGTTTTGGCTAGTTGTTTGATTTTCAGGCAATCACATTGGGCGCCCTGATTGTGCGCTCCACACGGCCTAGGGTTAATGAGGAGGCTTTCAAAAATTTGCAACTATTCTTTCAGAGTGGAGTTACATCCTTTTGAACCCAAACAACAAGATATGAACAATACACTCAAACAATTACTACTTAGGGGCCACAAGCTTGCCTTGCTGGGCCTGTCATGCTTTTTACTCACTCCTGTTGATGCTTTTGCTCAAGGGAAACGTCCTCCTCGTCATCCAGGAGGCGGCGGAGGTGCTGTTGTTGAACATAAGGAGGATCAGCGGCCATTCGATCTTAACGTTCTCCGTGCTGAGAAGGATAAGTTTGAGGCATACAAGGTAGCTACGTTTTCGGGTGTTGGGTATTACACCCTCAAGGATAGAGCCTTGAGAGATGCTCACGCAAAGTCCTACCGTTTGATCACGAAGTTTCTAGTAGAAGATAGGCTCGCCGAGGATGCTGGGCGGGATGCAATTTTGGACCTTATTCGTATTGGCGAAGGCGCTAAGAAACTTCTAGGTGATGCGGAAGCCCTGTCTGAAGATGATGCGGAAGATATTCAGGAAAAAATCACTGCTCTTGTAGCCAGGCTGCACAAGGCGAGTGACAATAAGGTAAATCCAAAAATCCTCACTCCGGTCGTAAACCAACGGCAAGTAATCTTGGAGGAGCTTTATTTTTATGCCAAGCACGGTAAGGGAGCAAGCAGTGGACAGGCCGCCAGCATCTTGCGCTACATCAAGTCGCTAGAGAAAAAAGAAGACAAGCTCAAGGCGGATAACAAAGTCTCAGATCGTGAGCGGGAGGGGCTGTTAGAAGAAACCACTGATATCTGGAAAAGCGTGATTCGCTTTTTTGAGTAATCTACCGAGAAGCTTGATCACGAGTTAGTTCGCTACTTCAGCTCCATGAGCTCGGTAGCGATCTGCATCCACTCTTCACCCAGCCCGGCTTGGCCATCGGGCTGGTTTTTTTTGGCTTGGCTATACCAGTAACCTGCGTTGGCGAGATCTCCCTCCACGCGGTGCAAGTGCGCATGTATCCATGCACCCGCGTAGCCATCTACTTCTTGGCAAAGGTCATGGGCATCATCCCATCTTCCAGCGCGGGCTAACCATAGGGACCGTAGGGCATCATTCAATCCTGCTGGAGGATTTCCTCCGTTTGCGGCAGATTCTGCAAGCTGTTTAACATTCATACTCCACCATTAAAGGACGTTAGTGATTTCTTCAAGGGGCTTTTTGTTTCAAAGTATTTTTTATGGCGTTGGTTTGTCAAGGCGGCCAAGCTGGAAGTGGAAGTTGGACGAGTCCCTCTCTTATATATCCATATCTTCGCAGATCTGCCCTTAGCCTGATCACCCTGATTGATTTGCAAAAAAACTCTTTTTGTCTGCCACTGTGATGTGTTTTAGGCTAGGAGTATTCTAGGTGCGCGCATTAATCCAATGGCACCCAAACAAAACAACCAATACACGTTATGAAAAAAACTATATCTCTATTCAGCGCAGCGGCAGCTCTCGTTCTTCCAATCTGCCTAACTTCCTGCGGTGAGAAAAAAACAGACAGCGATGGTGATTCCAGCGCAGCAGTCGTAAAGAAAGATACTGCCGATAGTTTAACCGATGAAGTTCTCGTTCAGATGTCTGCCATGGCGGATGCTCTCATGGGTGCTAAAGATAAAGCGGGAGCAGAAACTGCGGCAAAAAAAATGGACTCTGTGGCCGATGAACTTCTAGCCATTTCTAAGCGTATGGACAAAATAGAAGCTCCTAGCGAAGAAGAACGCGCCAAGCTCGAGGCCAAAATGGAAAAAGGCATGGATGCTCTAGAGGTGAAAATGAAAGGGTTCTTTCAATCGCTAGGTACTAATGAAGAAGTGGCAAATGTGCTCGGGCCAGCGATGCAGAAAATGGAGCAGAAGCTCAAACCTGCGGAAGAAACATTCAAGAAATTTGGTAAAAAAGACTAATCTATCAAACTTGATTCTCGTTTAAAAACAAAACCCACAAGGTTGACTCCTTGTGGGTTTTTAATTGCTAAATTGTTAGGTTTTTTGCTCAGACTAGCCAACATCCATCACAAGAACCTTGTCCCACCAGTCTTTAAACTGATCGACAAATACATCGTGCTCGGGGTGGTCCTGATAGGTGTTGTGATTCTCGAGAGAGTCAAACTTCATCGATAGCGCGTAATCGAAGCTCTTGTCCGTCACTGGACGCGCTGGAGTGTCTGAGGATTTACCAAAGACTCCCCCCGCAACATGCTCGATATCAAACAAAGCGGCTAATCCTTTTTCAAATACTTCACAGTCGGCAGTATTTTTTTTCTCTTCTTTGAGCCAAAAATAAACATGATGTTCCATGGCCAGAAGTTTTCCCTACGCACCAGATCTTGCCAAGAGTAAATTGTTTAACACGCTAAGGCGATCAAGCTAGGGGTGAAAGTTGAATGAGTAGCTGGAGCCGTTGTGGCATCAGCCATCTGTAGCGAGTAGCAGGTAGCGCGTATCTCCCTTATATCGCCATGTCTTTGCTAGCCTATCCTCAGCTTGATCGTCCTGAATCAGAAGCCAGCCCCACGCGAAGTTCGTAACTGAATATTTTTTTAATATGCCATCGACAAGAGATCTGGTAGGCTTCTTCTCAGATGGACGCTAAAAAAATCAAACTCATCCTCGCGGGAATTGTTGTTGTTCTGTTAGGTGTTGTCATTTTCCAAAACTTCAAGCATGTGACCGTTTATATCTTGGTGGCTGAGATCACGATGCCTATGGCTGTGATGCTGATAGCTACCTTTGCTGTTGGTATGCTAGCTGGCTGGTTGCTTTCCCTCATGCGTAAGAAGGATCATGATGTGCCTAAAAGTTAGATGACATCAGTGTAGGGATCATAAGGCACTGGGTGATCGTCATCATCGTCAGGAATATCAGGCAGTCCTTCGCCGGATTTAACGATACGTTTCTCGGCGCGGTTAGGATATTTGACAATGGCAATATGGAATAGCGCATCGCCTTCGTCCGCTTGTCCTTCATTGGTTCGCCCTACTAAGATACCAGAGTAGGAGGCGGTAACTTCTTCTTCGTAGTCACCTAAGGGATCAGCAATAAATCCTAAGACATCACCTTTTTTAACGGCCTTTCCTAAGGCGATGAAGGGGGTGAATAGACCTCCGATTTGGGCGCGTTCCCAATGTCCTTTTTCACATAGCACGGCGTGCTTGGCTCGCTTCTTGGCAGCAGCGGGTCGCTTGGGTAGCATCCCTAGATGGCGCATGACGGTGTGTGCTCCACGGAGGCCGAATCTGATAGACGGGGTGTCTAGTCTGAGAGCCTCGCCGCTTTCGTAGAGGACGACGGGTACGTTAGCTTTATTACAAGCAGCACGGAATGTGCCTTCGATGACAGAGCTTTGCAGGGTGGCGGGGGACCCGAACGCTTGGCAAAGTGCTAGAGAATCTTCATCGTCTGTGGTCACTCTCACTTGGGGGAGATTGGCGCGGTTGACGGCTCCTGTGTGGAAGTCAATCACCGCATCGCAGTGGGGGAGTAGCTCTGAGGTCAGCACGTGAGCAAGCCTCCCTCCAAGAGATCCCTTGGGTGAGCCAGGGAAGAGTCGGTTCAAATCACGACGATCTGGGAGGTAGCGAGAGCGGTTGCTGAAGGCTGGGACGTTGACGATGGGAACGGCAATTAATGTGCCCTTAAAGCTCTTTTTTAAGCTCGGGGCATTCACTAGCCGACGGATAATTTCTGCCCCATTGATTTCATCCCCATGGATACATCCCGTGACCATTAAGGTGGGACCATCACGTTTCCCTCGGAGGACCCACGCACGCATGGTGACGGGCTCGTGTGTTGTTAGAACCCCCACTTTTAGGTCGATAAGTTTTTTCTCCCCAGGCTGGATGACCTGTTCTTGAATGACAAGTTCCTTCATCGTGTGCGGTGATAGTTGCAGGTTTGTCAGTATTGACCAAACAAAATAAGGGGCGAATTAAGAGGGCGTTATAGTCCTATCCAAACCTTCCCTAGGCCGATGACAAACGGCATGGTGAGAAGGCTAACAATCGTTGTGGCCATGACCACTTGGATGGCAATGTCAGTGCGCCCGCCGTAGTGCCGAGATAGCAGGATGGGAAACATGGCCGAGGGGAGGGCTGCCTGCACGATGAGCACTTGCTTGAGCTCGATTGATAGAGGGATGTACTTGGCAACACATAGAAACACAGCAGGGATCAGGAGAAGCCGCGCCAGTACGCCGCCGGTGGCAATTTTCCAATCGAATTTTACTTGGCCCGCGAGGTCATATAACGTGGAGCCAACCAATAACAGGGCGATGGGAATGGCGCAGTAGCCCAGCATGGAAAACACTTGGCGGAGGATCTCAGGCACATGATGATCGGTATTGGTTTGTAGCATAAACAATCCTAGAGCTACTGCAATGATAGGTCCTTTGAGAAAGACCTTGGGTGAAGGTTTTGTGGTTCCGGATATCAGCATGAGCCCGAGTGTCCACATGGCTATTTCCACTCCTAAATTGTGGGTGAATAGCACAGCCATGACGCCATCTCCTGGGAAAATATAAGCAATCAGAGGAATGGCAACGTAGCCGTAGTTTTGCAGCCCGCCTGATACCGCGAAGGTGCGTCTGCCGCCTCCTTTTTTCAACCCAAGAGCAGGGCCTATTAGCCATGCCAATGCTGTTCCAAGTAGAATCAGGCCAAAGCCCGTGCCGGCTGAGGATAGTACCACACTGGGGCTACGCAGCACATCAGCACCTAGCATTTTATCAAGAATGAGGCAGGGGAAGAAAACATGCACAACAATGGACATGATACCCTTATCCATATCAGCCGTCAGAGTGCCCGTCTTCCTCAGCACAGCACCGAGGATAACGATAAGATAGACCGGCAACGCGGCTGTGAGAACTAATAAGCTCTGCTCCATGCCTGCAGTCCTGCCACCAATGCGGCAAACAAGCAAGCAAGGTATTTGTGGATGCGCTCTATATAAAAAATTCACTCAGTCATCGCTTTACCCAAGTCCGTCTATGAGGCTAACATGTGGGCATGCTTGATGCACATGTAATGATTTCTTCCGATCAGGATCTTGAAAATCTTGACGATGATTTATCTCTCAGCGGGGTGAGTCAAATTATCGCCCTTTGCGAGAACCTCTCTGATATTGGGGTGGGAGATCTTGGGGACGATGGTTTGGTGGCAGCCATTCTTCCGCGAGCCCAGTTTGAGTCTAAGCAGTTCCGAGTGCAGCTGGATGCTTGTGAGCATCACAGCCATGTAAACGGGCTATGGGCAAACCTCGATGATGTTTCCACGCAGGGTATCAGTTTTCTAACCGATCTTGGTTTTACTCTTGATGTGATCAGCCGTGCCGATGAGATCCGTCAGGTGATTGAGCTTGCTGACCTCCATCCACAATTAAAGTTTGCCTGGCACTGCACCGGAGGACTTCAGGCGGATCAGGCGAGAAATATTCGTGAGCTGGCACGCAGACCACAGGTGTATTGCAAGCTGTCCAATCTCATCCTTGATGCGCCGGGGGCGGATTGTGCTGTGGACAAGCCTCTCACAGAAAGTGTGCGCGAGGTTTTTTCTATTTTGTTAGAAAACTTCACTGCCGCCCGGTTGATGTATGCATCTGGTTGGGGTAGCGGGCAGAGAGGAATGGCAAACGTCACATACCCAGCATGGCTTAATACGGTGGATGATCTCATTCATAATTTGCCAGCAGATATGCGCATGGCCATAAGCTCGGAGACGGCGGAGGAGTTTTACCGACTTGATCTTTGAAAATTTCTCTGCGCATCTGGCAGAAAGCTGGTTCTTGGAGATTCCCTATAACCCAAAGTTAAGTTGGTCTCGATTTTTGAGTAGGAGATCGAAGAAATTTACCGTATCGTCGTCGGGCTTGAATCCATTAATATTCAAGTGGATCGGTGGTGAGCCAGGCACGGTGGGTGCGTGACCTTCTATCCGCATGACAATGGCTTTGTCCTTATCCCTTGGGTCAAACAAACGAATGCTGAGCACTTTGAGGTCAAGGTTTCTGAGCGATTGTTCCACCATTTTCATTTGGGTGTATTGTTGGCTTTTGGGATCAAGGCCTCCGCTGAATTTGTTTCCTGCATTGTAGCGTAGCTTCGCCCCGTGGCGCGGGGTGAGATACATGCCGCCACGCACGGGGAGGAAGTCCCCCTTTTTGTATTGCATGGGTAAGAGTCCATCTAACCGACCACTTATTTTGCCATCGAAGTCGGGGAAGAGGAGTGCTAGCTTGGCGAGGTCTATCCTCTTCATTCTTACTTTGAATTTATAATCGGCATCATCGGCAGGCATGGTGAATGGATCTAGCCACGCGGTGCCGCCGAGAGCGCTTAGTGCGATGTTGCGCAGTTGGAGGTCTCCATTTTTAGCCATTTTGTAATCCAGGCGGAGGTTGTTCATTTCCATGTCAAAGGCTTTGATTTTTTTAGCAGTCACGCGGCTGAATTCCTCCGTGTGTTTGGTTTTCATGGATGCCATGCGGATGTTTCCATGGATGCCCTCGATCACGGGGCCGTCGTCGGCGAATGTGACTGTGCCATCCTTGATGCTGGCTGTTAGGACGCCATCGAAGTCCTCCTTGCTGCCAAGGTGGAAGTCCATCTTCATGGCGGCTTTGCCTGTGATTGTTTTTCCATCAATGGCATCTACTAGAATTGATGCGCTCGTTAGCGGGTTATCAATTGTGGTGCTGGGAATTTGCAGGAAGCCTAGTAGTTTCCAGTCGTCATTATGGGTGGTTTTTTCGTGTCGATATTGGAATGGAATGGAGTTCTCATCGAGGCTGGTAGTGCCATTTGCTGTTACGATGTCACCGTTGAGTTGATACTTTGCAGAGGTGTTAGATAAAACGATTTCCTTGCCCTCTTTTTCACCATAGAGAGTGAGGTCTTTGATATTGCCAGATAGTGATGTTTCCCCTCCGAGCTTTCCTTTTCCTGAGAACAGCACAGGGGCTTCGGCTTCGTGTAGCAGGTTGAAACCAAGTGCCTCTTTGCTGTTGATGAGTAGCTTGGCAGCAGAGAAATCAAGGGTGAAGAAGCTGGGGTCATTACCAGTTTCCTCGGTGATGGGGATGAGGTTGAGTTTCCATCGGCCATTTAGTCCTTCCGCTGAGACTAGCGGCTCTGAGTAGGAAACAGTGGCGTCTGTGACTTCTGTGGTGACAGTGCCTTGGAATGGAGTATGCGAGCCAGTGGAGAAGTTGGCACTGGTGTAGCTCTTACCCGTGATGTCAATGTCCTCGAACAAGCTGGCTACTACTTGGAGGACTGGTAGGGGTTTGCGGTGCTCTACTGGCCCGAGTGCGAGGTTGCCGGTTAGTTTCCAATGGTCTGATTGTTCTCCGTCTGTTAGATCGTGGTTGTATTTTAGCGGGATTTGGGTGTCTCCATTTGAGAAGTTTCCTGCCGCAGTTAAGGTGCCGTTAGAGTTGGTGATATCCAGCTTGATGTCATCGAGCGCTACCGGTTGGTTATCGTATGAGCCCGCTAAGTGGAGGCCGTTCAGGGAAGCGGACACACCGCTATGCGCTTGTCCCCATGAAATTGACGTTCTCCATTGAGGTTGGCTTTCTGCCGATTGTGTTAGGGAAAAGTCAGCGGAGGGGTCTAGTGGAAAGGATGACTTGCTTAGGGCTCCTGATAGCTTGAGGAGGCCCGCGCCATTGAAGTCTTGCACAAGCTGAGCGGTGGCTATTGCCACCTGCGCACGCACTGGTTGATCACCGCCATGGTAGCGAATATGATGTAGTTTTCCGGTAAGTGTTAGGGGCGAAAATTGGTTGTTGGTGAATGTGGTTCCTCCCTCAAGTGATGCACTCCCGATTGTGCAGTTGGCTGGGAGAAATGAGCCGTCATAGGAAATGGCATTTTCTAATAGAGCAAGAAACTGCCCCGGATGCGTGCTATCTAACTTGAGCTGCACGGAGGGATCATTTTTTGATGAAAACTCAGCCGTAAGTACAAAGGCTGGGTCAGTGAGAGTGGTGGTAAATGTGTGTTGATCCACAGAGCGGAGATCGAGATTAAACACGCGCTCAATGTTGGCGGTGTTTTGTTTCACCATGACTACAGCATTAGTGGCTTGTATGGTGCGCACTTGCTGAAGCACCTCAGGGAGGCTGCGGAGAGTGGCGGTATCCAGTGTGAGAGTAGTATCATCCTGCTCAGGCTGAGCCGTGGGAGGAATAACGGGTGATGTGGAGGGAATAGTAGATGTTAGATCTAACGTAGCTCGTAAATCATGGAAAACGATACTGCGGACTTGGCCGTCTAACAAATCAAGTGGTGCGTAGGTGATATTGATGCGGTGGGCCTCCGCTTGCCAATTCCCATCAGCAAACGTGACATCTCTAATCAAAGCCTCATTCCAGCCGATAGATTCTACTGCGAACTCAGACTTCTCAAGCCCAGCCTCAGCGATCATTCCTCTAATAACACGCTCAGCGATGCGTGGGAGAAGCATCCACCCCACAAGAACGATCACACAGCCAAGTGCCAGTAACCCGAGCAGGACACGCTTCAGCCTGCCTCCACGCTTACGTGGTTTTTCCTTACTCGGTTCCTTGCTCGATGAGGCGGATGGCATTTCACCGACAAGATAGCCGATGACGAGCGAAATGCGATTAAGTTTTTATCCGCGATGGCGCCGACGGAAAATAAACATGGAAAATCCAATCATGCCTAACAGAGCACTGCTCGTTTCTGGCACCGCTACGGGTGCTGTATCCGTACTGACGACAAAGCCCGTGCGGTCGTCGTCCAGATCCACATCAGGTCCAGCGTTAACGATGCTGAACTGCAGTTGGGTAAATGTGCCGTTGAATTGCACAGAGCCAGCAGCTTCATCACCAAATAATGTTCCATGCAGCCCGATGTGGGCCGTAGAGTCATTCGAGATGTTATTTCCCGATTGCGCTAGGTTGGCTGTGCCTGTGAGCATTGTGATTGAGTCGTTAAACATGAGCGTCGTTTGCGTGTCGATATCTGAAAAAGAGAGCACCGGATTGGTGACCAATGCCCCTAGATTAAATGTCACCAGCGAAGTTGCATTTCCTTTTGTTTCGATGTTTGCAAAATCACCATTTACCTGAGGGTCAAAAGGGAGGCTTATGGGTATGGGGACTGGAGTGCCTTGGTAAGTATCTCCTGGGCCTACGTCTCTCCACGGCACGCTTTGATCGGTGAATGATGGTTGGCTTCCGTCCGTCGTGTCCTTGACGTTACCAGTAGTTGTCATGCTTACAACGAATCCTGAATCAGTGCCAGCACCTGTGTTGTCAACCGTGACATCTCTCCATACACCAGTAGCTGAGCCGCCTACGCCACTGGAAATTGATGTGTAGTTAGTAATCCAGACGGCATGGCTCAAGGAGTGGGTGCCGAGCGCAATCGCTATAGTTAATGAAGGAGTGAGAAGTTGTTTCATGATACGTACGTTTGTTGTGATCTCCGCCACCGTGAGCGAAATATGAAGGTTAGACAACAAAAAACTGCACCTAATGAAAGACGCATCAACAAATCAAGATATATAGATTTGTATCTTGTTTTCTGCGTTGCTGTGATTATGTTCTCGGCACACAACCATGCCTCAGCCTGATTACACTGCCGAACTGACCGCCGCCTTAGAAAGCCGAATCCTTGTCCTCGATGGAGCGATGGGCACGACGATCCGAGGGTACGGACTCTCTGAGAGCGATGCGCGGGGTGAGCGTTTTAAGGATTCGGATAAGGATATTCTCAATAACGGCGATCTTTTGTCAATTACGCGTCCGGATGTGATTTTGGATATTCACAAGCGATTTTTGGGTGCGGGATCGGATATTATTGAGACGAACTCCTTTTCGGGCACTGCGATTGCGCAGTCGGAGTTTTTTGTCGAAGACCCACGGGAAAAGGGAGATGGATCGCGTAAAGATCCAGAGTTCTACCAAGGCGTGATTGAGAACCAATTTCTCATCGATCTTGCGCATGAGATCAATGTGGAATCGGCAAAATTAGCGCGCCAAGCATGTGATGAAGTAACGGCAGAAACAGGCGTCAAACGCTACGCAGCGGGTGCCATTGGGCCGATGACCGTGGGGCTGAATAACGCCGCCGTTGACCCGAATGATCCAGGCTTTAGGACAGTCACTTGGGACCAAGTTTACATCGATTACAAACGCCAAATCCGCTCACTCATCGAGGGTGGTGTGGATATCCTGATGGTAGAAACCATCTTCGATGCGCTGAACTCCAAGTGCGCCCTCGTAGCCATTCAGGATGTATTTGAGGAGGATGACCTAAAACTCCCCGTGATCATCTCCGCGGCGGTGGGGCTTGGTGGAGAGACGATGATTTCCGCGCAGAAAGTTGAGGCGCTTTGGAATGCTGTGGCACATGTAAAACCTCTTGCCGTGGGCTTGAACTGCTCGCTGGGGCCGGAGCAGATGCGCTCCTTCATTCAGGAGCTCTCAGGCGTGGCAAACTGCTTTGTTTCCTGCTATCCGAATGCTGGGATGCCGGATGCGTTATCGGAGACGGGGTTTCCGTTTTTGCCGCTCGATATGTATGCGCGGCTGCGTGATTTCGCCACCTCTGGCTTTATCAATTTAGCGGGTGGATGCTGTGGAAACACACCGGAGCACATCGCGGAGATTGCGCGTGCTGTGAAGGACGTGCCGCCGCGAAAAATTCCAGAAATAGAGCCAATGCTTCGCCTTTCTGGCACGGAACCCTACAACCACACCAAGGATAAAAACTTCCTCATGATCGGCGAGCGTACCAATGTGGCTGGCTCTCCGGTGTTTCGTAAAATGATCCAGCAGGGGAGGCTTGAGGATGCTTTGGCTGTGGCACGGCAGCAGGTAGAAAACGGTGCTCCTGTGATCGATATTTGTTTCGATGATGGCCTCATTGACGGCGTGGATATGATGACCCGATTCCTCAACCTCGTGCAGTCTGAGCCGGACATTACCAAGGTGCCGATCACGGTGGATTCCTCCAAGTGGGAGATTATTGAGGCTGGCCTGAAGTGCCTTCAAGGGAAGGGTATCGTCAACTCCATTTCACTCAAAGAAGGTGAGGGGATTTTTAAAACTCACGCTAGAAAGATCATGAAATACGGTGCCGCCGCCGTGGTCATGGCATTTGATGAAAACGGGCAGGCCGCTACTTACGAAGACAAGATTAAAATCTGCGAGAGAGCCTATCGCATTCTCGTTGATGAAGTAGGCTTCAATCCTCAAGACATCATTTTTGATCCGAACATCCTCACCGTGGCGACGGGTATTGATGAGCATAATAATTACGCCGTTGATTTCTTTGAAGCCACGGCCTGGATCAAGGAAAACCTCCCAGGTGCAAAAGTATCCGGTGGCGTCTCCAATGTCTCATTTTCCTTCCGGGGAAACAACCCTGTGCGCGAAGCGATGCACGCTGCTTTTCTGTATCACGCAGGTAAGGCGGGCATGGATATGGGGATTGTGAATGCTGGGATGTTAGAGGTTTACGATGAGATACCCGATGACATGCTTACCCACGTCGAGGACGTATTGTTGAACCGTGATGAGGGTGCTACAGAGAGGTTGTTAGATTTTGCTGAGCAATTTAAGGGGGTTAAAAAATCCGCACAAAAAGAAGACCTCACGTGGCGAGAGGCTCCGGTGGAGAAACGCCTAGAGCACGCACTCTTGCGCGGGCTAGATACCTTTGTCGTGGAGGACACGGCTGAGGCATTAGAGAAGTATCAAGTTCCACTCAAAGTCATCGAAGGCCCGCTGATGGACGGCATGAGCGTGGTCGGTGATCTCTTCGGTGCCGGTAAAATGTTTCTCCCTCAGGTGGTGAAGTCTGCCCGTGTGATGAAAAAATCCGTCGCCTACCTTGAGCCCTTCATGGAGGCGGAGAAACAAGCGAAGGTTAAAGTGCTCGCAGCCGAACTCATCGCGGATGATCCCACACTCAAAGAGCAGGACGCCATCGTGCAAGCTGAGAAATCCATGACGGCTGGCAGAGTAGTCATGGCTACCGTTAAAGGCGACGTGCATGATATCGGAAAAAACATCGTTGGCGTGGTGCTGGCATGTAATGGCTTTGAGGTAATCGACCTCGGGGTGATGGTGCCCTGCGATCGTATTTTAGAAGTAGCCGCAGAAAAGCAAGCCGACGTCATCGGCCTCTCAGGACTAATCACTCCGTCGCTTGATGAAATGATCAACGTTGCAAAGGAAATGGAGAGGCGGGGATTAAAAACACCCGTCCTCATCGGTGGCGCCACCACCAGCCCAGCACACACCGCCGTGAAGGTAGCTCCTCATTATAGTGGGCCACTTATTCATGTGTTAGATGCTTCACGTTCCGTGCCTGTGACCACAGCCCTACTCAGTGATGACCAGAGGGGGAAACTCCTTGAGGATACTGCCGAGAAATACGCCAAGCTCAGAGAGAACTTTAACAAGAAAGATAAACCGACAGTTTCTCTAACAGAAGCGAGAGAGAACCGACCTCAATTTGATTGGGATACCTACCAGCCTGCGCAGCCTGAGTTTCTCGGCACGCGTGCCATTGATAAGCAGTCGTTGCGTGAGTTAGCGCAGTATATTGATTGGACCCCATTCTTCCACGCATGGGAACTGCGCGGCGTGTGGGATAGGGAAGAGAAAGTGCTTAAAACGCGCAACAAAGAAGCCGCCGAAGTCGCTCAAAGTCTCTATCAAGATGCACAGGAACTGCTAGAAGACATCATCACAAACAAACGCTTCACCGCGCGCGGCGTCTATGGTTTTTTCTCCGCCTACGCCGACGGCGATGATGTGGTGCTGCCTGAGCACGATGCCAAGTTCCACACCCTACGCCAGCAGATCGCAAAAACCAGCAGCAAGCCGCATTACGCACTAAGCGACTTCGTGAGCGAGGAAGCTGATTACGTCGGCGGCTTTGTCGTAGGTATCCACGGAGCCGATGAGTGGGCTGCAGCATTACGTGAGAAACACGAAGTCGATTCCGCAATTATGGTGCAGGCCATCTCGGACCGACTCGCCGAAGCCTTCGCCGAGCTACTCCACCACCGAGCACGCGTGGCATGGGGCTATGAGAGGCCCAATGAGTTTAACCACAACGAGCTGATCAAAGAAAAATACCAAGGAATCCGCCCAGCTCCAGGTTACCCCTCGCAGCCTGATCACACCGAGAAGGAGACACTATTTAAACTTCTTGATGCAGAAAATCAAACAGGGGTTGAGCTCACCGAGAGCTGTGCCATGCATCCTGGGTCGGCCGTTTCAGGGCTCCTGTTCTCCCATCCTGAGAGTAAATACTTTGCGATCAGCGACTTGCAAAAAGATCAGGTCGAGGACTACGCCAAGAGGAAAGGTTGGGATCTTGAAACAGCCGAAAAATGGCTTGGTCCATGGCTTGGTTATTAAAGACTTCTTTTTGTTCTTTTTTGCTTGAATATAAAGATCTTTTTAGTATTATGCGCCAAGCAATCTAGCTGACACCCTTATGAAAGCAACAATCACAACCCTCCTAGCAGCCGCGGCTTCGGTAGCCATGGCTAACGCCTTTACGATTGATTTTAACAATCTCGTTGTTCCTAACGGTACAGTTGTAGATGCCGGTAATCCTCTAACTATCGGTGTGGTTGGCTACGGCAACGTGAGGTTTGAAACCACAGATTCGCTAGTCGTTGCAAACAATCACTCTAACGACGGAGGCACCACTCTTCAGTATTCGCTTGAGCTTGATCCTGGCGAGTCCGTGCTGGTTACATTTTTGGGGCCTGAGGCTCTCAGCGTGAATTTCGATATTATCGGAATCGGCAGTGGTGAGACTATGCCTGTTACTCGTCACCCAATCAATATTCAGGAATACACAGCATCAGCCAACGGTGGAGACGGTGGTGGTGTGGCAGCTATTAGTTGGAATGCAGTTCCCGAGCCAAGCAGCACAATGTTGATCACACTCGGTGTGGGCAGCTTGATCCTGCGCAGACGCCGATAGAGCACAGTATAAACACTTTCATAGAAAAAGCCGACGCCCGTAAAGGTGTCGGCTTTTTTGTGAGGTGGTATCTACGATTACGGAGTCACTTCAATTTTCTGGAAGCTGGCCGGTAGATCAATGATTAGTGCTGAAGTGACCTCTTCGTCATCAATAGTGATCCGAGTAGGCTCATTCGCAAGGCCATGCAGGTGGAGTCGGGCACGTTTTCTCTCACGCTTACCTTGCTCAGTGCAGTTGAGAATGATGTTTCCCTCGGGTGATTTGAGGCTGGTAAATGTGGCGAGGTGGAAGTCGCCGTCCTGGTATCCGTAGTGATCGCCGCTGTCGGTGTAGATCTGAGATGACACGGGTGGGGCATCAGCACTTGGTGCATAGAGGTGCCATTCTTGCGGTGCATCGCTTTCTTCCCAGGAGTTTTGTTTCACAGGATCAAGCGGAAGTAGCGCTCCAGCTTTTACATAGAGCGGAGTGAGTTCGAGAGGAGCTTCACAGTAAGTTTCCTCACCACCTTTCACTGAAGCATCATCCCAGAAGTTATACCAATCACCACGGGGGAGGTAGAGCCAGCGGCCCTCTGCGCCAGCTTCAGTAATAGGGCATGTTAGAAGGTGGTCACCTAGCCCAAATTCCGCAACGCGGTTAAACGATTCTGGATCTTCATCATCAAGATAAATCAATGGGCGCAGCATCGGTGCTCCCGTTTGAGTGTGCTGATAGAAGGTGGTGTAAATGTAGGAGAGCAGGCGGTAGCGTAGCTCAATGAATTTTCTAACAATAGAGGTGTATGGCTCACCAAATGACCAAGGCTCCTGATCGCCGTGCTCACCGGACGAGTGGGTGCGGCAGAAGGGGTGGAAGATACCGAGCTGAATCCATCGGGTGTAGAGTTCACCGTTGGTTTGCTCGAGGAAACCACCGATGTCTGAGCCTACGAAGGAGTAACCGCTGATGTTGAGCCGCTGGCACTGGATATTCGCAATGCGCAGGTGCTCCCAGTTAGAGATATTATCGCCAGTCCAAGCGGAAGAATATCTCCACGCGCCAGCGTAGGCGGAGCGGGTGATAACGAAGGGACGCTTGCCGCCGTTGTGTTTGGCGATGCCATCGCGCGTGGCTTTGACCATCTGGGTTCCATAAATATTATGGGCGCGACGGTGCGAGCAGGGGTGGCCATCGTAGTCGTGGCGAATATGCCGCGGGAAAGTCTTCTTCGGGTTGAAGTCCGCAGGTTCATTCATGTCGTTCCAGAAGCCGTGAACTCCATCGTTTTCGACCATATCCTGATAGAGACCTCCCCACCACTCGCGGACGCTTGCTTTGGTGTAATCCGGGAAGTGTACCGCTCCTGGCCAGACTTTTCCGGTGTAAACATCACCATCCATTTGGCGGCAGAAGTGGTCGCCTTCGATGCCCTGCTGATAGACATCGTAGTCGGGGTCCACCTTGATGCCGGGATCGATCATGGCAACGGTCTTAAACCCTTGCTCGTGGATGTCTTTGATCATCTCCGGTGGGTTTGGAAATGACTCCTTGTTCCAGGTGAAGCAGCGGAATCCATCCATGTAATCGATGTCCAGGTAAAGGGCATCACAGGGGATCTGATGCTTCGTGAATCCCTTGGCGAGATCGCGGTATTCTTTTTCTGTTTTATAAGACCACTTACATTGATGATAGCCGAGCGACCACAGAGGTGGCAGTTCAGGTGTTCCTGTTAGCTGAGCGAATCGTCCTATCACATCCGCCACAGTAGGGCCTGCAATGAAGTAGTAGTTGAGGTGTCCACCTTGCGCCCAGAATGAGCATACGTCTTTGCGCTCTTTGCCGAAGTCAAAGAATGACCGATGCGTGTTGTCAAAAAAGATTCCGTAAGCCTGCCCATGATGGTGGCCGATAAAGAAGGGGATGTTTTTGTAGAGTGGATCCGTATTTCGACCATAGGCATAAGTGTCTGATCCCCAAAGCTCGAAGCGTTTGCCGCGCAGGTTGTTGATGCAGGATTTATCACCCAAGCCGTAGAAGTGCTCGCGCGGCTGGATGTTTCTTGAATACTTAACAATTGAACCGCCATACTTTTTGTTAGGCTCCCAATGAAACCCACCTTCTTCCTCGCTAAGAATCGTGCCAGCAGCAGTTTCAATACGCGCGTGTAAGTTGTTTTTATTAATACGGATCGATAACTCACCAGTGCGGATTCTGAGGTGTCGCTCATCTTCGACGTGGGTAAGATCGGGCGGTGAGGGGAAATTTTCGTGCATTGCTGCGTAGGAAAAATCATCGCCAAGGTGCCCATCTGGAGAGTAGCGGAACTGCACCACCTCAGGGCTGTGAGCAGTAATGGCAAGCTTCGCAATATTCGCACATTGCAAAATAGCACGGTTTCCCGTGACATCTTGCTGCGTGATGCCGCCGGGGTAAAGGTTTTCAGAACTGACCTCGCGGCCGGATTCCATATAGTTTTCTTTCTCGAACTCTTGGTCCGTGGAATTGGTATTCATGATGGGGAGGGCGGTAGATGAGCTTATAGTGGCGGCTGTGTCGAGTGCGATCTGCGACACCCTTCATACGGTTATTTAAAACTGTCACAAACTTTGTGAGAATTAGCTTTCGTCAATGGAGTATCTGTGATCTAGCCTCTTGCGACTCAATATCTTATGAAAGTATTAATGCTCGGATGGGAATTCCCCCCACTCATCAACGGAGGCCTCGGTATCGCGTGTCTAGGTCTAGGTAGAGCCATGGCCCAGAAGGCCGAGCTCAGTTTTATTCTCCCCAAAACGGATCCCAACTACGCCGTTGATAAGCTCGGCCTCATCGGTCTGAACAATATCGAGGATATGGTGAAAACCGACACCAAAGTCGCGGAGACTCTTGCCTCTTACGGCACCGTCGAGTGGGTTGAAGGAGAGTTGGGAGCAAACATGCTACCTTACGGCGATTCCACCACCCACCAATCCGAGGGCCACGCCAAACACAACGAGCACACTGCTTCTAAAACCCATGTTGAGCACAGCACTAACATCCCCGGCGGACTTCAGCAGAAACTCTCAATGTTCTCCGATGATACACTCTACGGAGAAGACGTGGCTGATCGCGTAGCCGCTTACGCCGAGGTGTCCGCTGCCATCGCACGCGGAATGGATTTTGATGTCGTACACGCTCACGATTGGATGACCTTTCTCGCTGGAATGGAAATCAAACGCCAAACCGGCAAACCCCTCGTCCTCCACATCCACTCACTGAGCTATGATCGTGGAGGCCCTGATGCGCGTGGATGGATCTTTGACATCGAGCAGAATGCCATGAATGCCGCCGATCTCGTTATCCCAGTCAGCCGCTACACAGGCACGATCTGCACGGGGCACTACGGTATTGATCCCGAGAAAGTTCACTTCGTGCACAACGGTGCTGACCCCGTGGAAACCTACCGCTCTGAAAGCCCCTTCAAGGACGGCCTCGTGCTCTTCTTGGGTCGTCTAACAGGTCAGAAAGGCCCAGAGTTTTTCCTCGAAATCGCCGCCAAGGTGCTGGAGAAAAACCCCGGCGTCCGCTTCGTTCTCGCAGGCACAGGTGAGAAAATGAAACAGCTCATCGAATACGGTGCTTATAAAGACGTAGGTGATAGGCTCCACTTCACCGGCTTCCTCAATAAAGAAAAAGTCAACAAGCTCCTCTCCATGACTGACGTTTACTGCATGCCATCTGTTAGTGAACCCTTTGGTCTTTCCGCCGTGGAAGCCGCCCAATATGGCATCCCTGCTGTGATTTCCAAGCAGTCCGGCGCCGCTGAGGTGCTCACCCGTGCGCGCCGTGCGGACTACTGGGATGTCAACCTCATGGCCAAACACATCACCGAGCTGCTCACCGATGAGGATGCGCGTGATGAAGCCATCCGTGTCTCCCTGGAAGACCAGAAAAACTGCACCTGGGAGTCCGCCTCGGATCGCATTCTCGATCTCTACCGCAATTTTCTTAAACTAGCATAAACCTCCCTCCACCTCACCGCTATGTCCACTTCTAGCCTGCCGCAAGTTTGCCTCTTCTTTGAAGCACACCAGCCGAACCGACTCAAAACCTACAGCTTCTTCGACATCGGAAACGATCCCTTCTACGAGAACGATGACCTCAATCGCGAGATCCTCGATAAGGTGAGTGAGCGTTGTTATCTTCCTGCTAACAAACTTCTCACCGATCTGATCGAGAAGCACAGCGGAAATTTCAAAGTTTCCCTCTCCATCAGCGGAGTGCTCATCGAGCAAATGGAAATTCATCGCCCAGATGTGTTAGAGAGTTTCAAAAAACTCCACGCCACTGGCGGCGTAGAGATTCTCGCGGAGACTTACTACCACTCCATGGGCTTCCACCACAACCCCGCTGAGTTTGAGCGCCAAGTAAAACGCCAAGAAGCTGTCGTTGAAAAACACTTCGGAGTAAAGCCCACCACCTTCCGCCACACCGAGCTGATCTACTTCAATGAACTCGCCGCCTACGTCGAGGGCATGGGCTACAAGGGAATGCTTGCCGAAGGAGTGCCCGCACTTCTCGGCCACCGCAGCCCGAACTACCTCTACCGCTCACCCAACGTCAAGAACATGCCCGTTCTACTCCGTCACGGTGGCCTCTCTGATGACTGCACCTTCCGTTTCAGTGACCAAAACTGGAACGAGCACCCGCTTACCTCTGAGAAATTCGCCGCATGGTGTGCCGCCAGCGGTGGCGACATCGTAAACCTCTTCATGGACTACGAAAACATCGGCGAGCACAACGATGAAGCCAGCGGTATCTTCGATTTCTGGAATGCCTTCCCCGATGCTTGGCAGAAACTCGGCGGTCAATTCACCACACCAGCCGAGGCTGCCAAAAACTTCTCCGTCGTGGATGAATACGATTGCCACGATCCCTCATCCTGGGGCGACGAGGAAAAAGACCTCTCGGCATGGCGCGGCAACATGATGCAACAAGAAGCCCGACGCAAAATCCTCCTCATCGAAGAAGCGGTTCTTGCCAAAAAAGACGACGAGCTCACCCATGAGTGGCGCAAGTTGCAAACCAGCGATCATTTCTACTACATGAGCACCAAGGGTGGTGCCGCAGGTGCTGTGCACGCATCGTTCAGTCCATTCGATAATCCCTACGATGCCTACCTCAACTTCATGAACGCCCTGTCGGACATGCAAATCCGAGCCGAGGCGTAGTCTGTCAATCAGATAGCTGTCTTTCACTGGCCAACGGCCAAATTCATACCAGCCTAGGGTCTAGCGTAGCCTCACCCTAGGATTTGTGATAAAAGAGCCCCGTTGGCTGAAGGCCAACTTTATAACGGATCACCGCTTATGACGTTCTCCTTTAGAGAACAGGTTGCTCTGCAACTGAGGACCTAGGCATGCGGGCTACGCCCTTTACCTAGGCTGGTATGAGATTGACCGTTGGCCAATAACGTGTGCTGGATCTGTTCTGCGAGAGGAGGGCGCTAATCAGACTGCTTCACTAGCACCACGGCGCTTCGCGCTGGGAGGTAAATACTCACCTGGCCATCGAGGGTGTGGTGTTCGGTGCCGCATTTTATCCGGCCGTGACCGCCAAATTCCTTGGCGTCACTTGTTAGGGCCGAGCGGTAAACTCCCGCGGTGTGCGCAGGGAACTTGTAATCCGCAATTGACTCGGTGGCGTTGAAGTTAAATGCAA
>JBMYYO010000038.1:0-25544 GCA_049609505.1 Akkermansiaceae bacterium
CCTTGCCGATGCCGCCAAGTGCCGCTCTGAGTCTGATTGGTTAGTGGGTCTGAACTCCACCCGCGCCCTCACCTGTTTCCGATCCCGCCACGGAGGTTTCAACATCACGGCTGCTGGTCGTGTCCAGACTCCCACCCTTGCTATTCTCGCTAAGCGCGAAATGGAAATACGTGAGTTCGTCCCTGAGCCGTATGCGGAAGTGCACGCTGATTTCTCTGTAGAAAAAGGAGAATACGCAGGCCGCTGGATCAATGAAGAGTGGAAGCGCGATCCTCAGCTCCCGCATTCTCGCCCGGAGCGGATTTGGAAAAAAGAAAATGCCGAGCTCATCCGCGAGCGTTGTGATGGGAAAACTGGCACCGTCACCGAAGAGCAAAAACCAACCAAGCAGGCATCACCTCAACTTTATGATCTAACAACCCTCCAGCGTGAAGCATCATCGCGCTTCGGTTTCTCTGCCAAACGCACCCTGCAAGTGGCGCAGGCACTCTATGAGAAATACAAAATGCTCACCTATCCGCGGACGGATTCCCGCTACCTCCCTGAGGACTACTTGGGCAACGTGCATGAAACTGTAGGTGCCATCGCCGAGCAAGGTGGTGAGCTGGGCAAACACGCCAAGCATGCCGTCGCGGAGAAACTCATTGCCCCAACCAAACGTGTCTTTAATAACGCAAAAATCTCCGATCACTTCGCGATCATTCCCACTGGTAGATTTGTGAAACTCGACGAAGCTGCGGAGAAAATATTCGATCTCGTCACCAAGCGATTTCTCGCCGTGTTTTACCCCCACGCTGAGTTCCTCAACACCCGTCGCATCACCCGCATCAGCCACCCTGATGTGACCGATGCGTTTCTAACAACTGGTAAAATTCTCGTTAAGCCCGGTTGGCTCGCCGTGTATGGTCGCCAACCAGGAGTAGCCGCAGGAAAAGACGAGCTCTGCGCCGTTTCCGAAGGTGAATCAGCCCAAGTCACAGACATCGAAGTAAAACACGATGAGACCAAGCCACCAGCACGTTTCAATGAAGCCACCCTGCTCTCCGCCATGGAGGGTGCGGGCAAGCTGATCGATGACGAAGAGCTGCGCGAGGCGATGTCTGAGCGTGGCCTCGGCACACCCGCTACCCGCGCCGCCACGATTGAGGGATTGCTTCGCCAGAAATACATCGAGCGCGATGGCCGTGAGCTACACGTCACCCGCCGTGGACTTCGCTTGATTGAGATCACCAAAGAGCTCGGTATTGAATCGCTTGCCTCCCCATCCATGACAGGTGATTGGGAAAGTAAACTGCGCCAAATGGAGCAAGGAAACCTCTCCCGCCCTGAGTTCATGCAGGAGATCATCGGCTTCACATCGGACATTGTGAATCGCGCCAAAACTTACACCGCAGAGCTGAAAAACAAAGTCTTCCCGGACCTCATCGCCATCTGCCCGAACTGCCAAGCGGATAAACTTAAAACCACCGATGCCACGTATGAGTGCTACAACCCAGAGTGCGGATTCCAGACGAGCAAATACATCGCCTCCCGCCTCATTACGGAGGACGAAGCCCGTGAGTTGTTAGAGAAGAAATTTGTTGGTCCGTTAGAAGACTTCAAATCACGCTTTAACCGCCCCTTCGAAGCCGCCCTTGAGCTCAAACAAGAGGTTTCAAAAACAGGCAAACTCGGCAAATGGAAAGTCAACTTTGTGTTTGATAATGGAGAGGATGAAAAGGACGACCTCACTGAAGATCAGGTTATCGCCACAGTGACAACCCCCGCCGGGCAAGAAGTGAAAATCTACGAGACTGGCAAGGCGTGGTACGTGCCCGCCATTACCAACAAGGACAACCCAGACGGCATCCGCATTTCCCGCACGATTCTTCAATGTGAGATTCCTAGCGAGCAGGGTGTGAAGCTGATCGAAAAAGGCAAAACGGATCTCCTCCCCGGCTTTGTTTCCAAACGCACCAAGCGCGCATTCTCCGCCTACCTCACCTTTGATACCGCGACTGGTAAAATCGGGTTTGAGTTCGAGCCACGAAAAAAAGCTGCTAAGAAAAAATCGGGTAAAACCAAATAAAGATCGAAGCAAGGAGCACCCATCTATTGAAACCCTCACTCCTAACAATTCTAACAAGCGCACTCATTGCAGCGGGCATTGTTACATCGGCTGCCCAGCCGCAAGTTTTATTAAAGGAGGACTTTAACGGCTCCACGCGCCGTGGACTTGCGGGCGCATTACTCAAGCAACCTCAAATCACACTCGCCAAATCATCCGGCAAGGATGGCTCGCACGCCATTCGCGTGGCCTATGTGCCGGACGCTCGCGGAAGCAAAAGAATAACCGTTTCTTACCCGTTAGAGAAAAAAGTAAGCACTGCCACCTTATCCTTTGATGTTTGTTTTGAGCAGGGTTTTGATTTCCGCAAAGGTGGAAAACTTCATGGTCTGGCACCTGCGAAAGCGATCACTGGAGGCAGCGCCAAACAGCCAAATGGATGGAGTGCTCGGCTAATGTTTGAAGACGAAGGGAAAGCCGCCACGTATTTCTACGATCAGGATAAAAAACACCGCTATGGCAAAGGGAAAACCTCTCGGCGCAGTGTGCTCCAAAAAGGGAAATGGCACCAAGTGGACCTTCAAGTTACTATCAATAATGCGGGAAAAACGAATGGCTCCACCACGTTAATCATTGATGGCAAAACAGTGGCTAAATCAACTCGGATCATGTTTTGGAGCGGCGATGGCAAACCCGCTTACATCGAAAAATTCCTCTTCAGCACATTCCACGGCGGGCACAGTGCCGAGTGGTCGCCCCGGGGAAAAGACGGCAAACCCACCACCGTTTATGCGTTATTTGATAATATCATTGTTAGAAGCGGAAACCACACCACTGACTCAAAAAACTAAAGCGGCGTCTTCTTTGTTAGAACCATCCGTACATCACCGATAAATACCTGAGAGCGAAGCTCAATGAGGATGCGTTCCTTATCATCGCTAAGCCAGAGAGTGGCTTTTTTCATCTTCTTGTAGTTCTTTAGCGCGTGGGATTTCACATCGATATTACTTAGCTTGAGATCGAGCTTAATGCAGCTCCTCCCCGCGTGCTTCTCCCTCCCGAGCACAGTGATCGTGGCGTATTGAGGAGTTTTGAACGGGTGAAGGCAGAGGTTTATTTTATCGCCATTTTTAAGGGCGCGGGCGCGGATATACATGATCGCAGAAAGGGGATCATGCACATTGGTCATACTGAATACATGGGACTTGGTAGATGCTTTGCCGCCAGCGATTTTTTTACTTGTTAGAGAGTGTTGCACCTCGGACTTGCGGTACTTGTTTTTCAGGTTTTCAATTCTCTTTTTATCCTTCTCATAAGAAACAAATACCAGCGGACGGTGGCTATTTTTCCCCATAAATGAGGTGTAGGTGAAGACATAGGGAAACAAGGTGGCTGCTGTTCCCGTGGAGCGACCATACGCCTGCACGGTGTAGAACTTGCTATACCGTTTATCCTTTTTCCCAAATTCCACCGCCGCGCGCCCCGCATGGAGAGCGCCGTTCCAGCTTAGCGAGTATTCCAGTTTGCACGGAGCCAATCGCGGATGCACATCTGGCTTAAACGCGCCCACTGTCGCCTTCCATGCTGGAGGTGCTGCCACGGAAGGAAGTACAGACAACAAGCCAATCAATAGATATCTAACATTCATACTTTTCCTTCGACGTTGGTTTTTTGTTTTTTATTCATTACTCGCAGGCAATTTGGGCCGCAGCACAAGATAGATCACCCACCCTAGGCAGCTTGTCAGCACCACCAATAGCACCCAAAAAAACCTTCGTCCACCGCGCACTCCACGCCGTTTGGTATTGATCGCTGTCCAGATCACCAACCAAAGATAGAGCAGCAAGATGGCTGCCATAATGGCTAACAGCTGCCACAGCTCCAGCACATACTCAGGATGAGCTGCCCCGTCTGCGGCAATCACCTGCTCAGCGTTTTCCTCTGCAATGCTAGCCGCCTTATCAGCCTGCTCCAGCAGAGCATCCAAATCTTCCTCAGTGCCGTCTTCTTGCGCAGCCAAAGGGGGAGATATCATCATTACTAACATCCACACCAGTGAAGCCATAGAGATGTGATGCATTGAGGTTTGGATAATCCGCATAGTCAAAACTAACTAAGCAGCCTAAATTATCCAGTATCTTCTCTTGCTTCTTTCTCACTCAAACTTAACTCTTCTCACCATGAACACGCCGCAGACAAGCCACCCCGCCCTCGCTAAATGGATCGATAAAATGACAGCCCTCTGCAAGCCCACCGATGTGCGCTGGTGTGATGGCTCTCAAGCCGAGTGGGACGAGCTCACCGAGCTTCAGGTGGCTAGTGGCACGCTGACCCGGCTCAATCCTGAACTGCGCCCTAATTCATTTCTTGCCCGTTCATCCCCCGGAGACGTTGCGCGCGTGGAGGACCGCACCTACATCTGCACCCGTAGAGCTGATCAGGTAGGCCCCACTAACAACTGGGCAGACCACCAGGAAATGCTCGCCACCATGCACGATAAGTTTTCCGGCTGCATGGAAGGCCGCACGATGTACGTCATTCCGTTTTGCATGGGCCCGATCGATTCCCCGCTGGCAAAGATCGGCGTGCAAGTGACGGACTCCCCCTACGTCGTGATCAACATGCGCATCATGGCAAATATGGGCGCAGATGTGCTCAAGCGGTTAGAGGATGAAAAAAGCGGTGCTGCACCCGCCAAACGTCACGGTCACAAGCTCTTCATCCCCTGCGCTCACACCGTGGGCATGCCGCTCACCGAGGGTGTGGAGGACATTCCTTGGCCTTGCAATGAGGATAAATACATCTGCCACTTTCCTGAAACGCGCGAGATCTGGTCCTATGGCTCCGGCTACGGTGGCAATGCCCTGTTAGGGAAAAAATGCCTAGCCCTCCGCATCGCATCGAACATTGCCCGCGAGCACAACTGGATGGCTGAGCACATGCTCATCCTCGGGCTGGAATCTCCTGAAGGGGAAAAAACCTACGTCTCCGCCGCCTTCCCATCCGCCTGCGGTAAGACCAACCTCGCGATGCTGGTGCCGCCTAAAAAATACAGCGAGGCTGGCTGGAAGACCACCATCATTGGTGATGACATCGCATGGCTCTGGCCCCATGAGGACGGCACCCTACACGCTATCAATCCAGAGAACGGATACTTTGGCGTAGCGCCCGGCACATCCTACGATACCAACCCTATCGCGATGGACTCGATGAAGGAGAATTGCATCTTCACCAACGTCGCCCTAACAGACGATGGCGACGTCTGGTGGGAAGGCCTAACAAAAGAAAAACCCGCTCACTTAATCGATTGGAAGGGCAACGATTGGACACTGGAAAGTGACACTCCAGCCGCCCACCCGAATGCGCGCTTCACGGCTCCCGCACACCAGTGCCCGACGATTGATCCAGATTGGCAGAACCCGGATGGAGTTTCCATCTCCGCCATCGTATTTGGAGGCCGCCGCCCCACGACCATGCCTCTCGTTTACCAAGCCTTTAACTGGTCCCACGGCGTTTACATTGGCGCCACCATGGGATCAGAAGTTACCGCTGCCGCGATTGGTTTGAAGGCTGGTGTTAGGCGAGACCCCTTTGCCATGCTCCCCTTCGCCGGCTACAACATGGGTGAATATTTTTCCCATTGGCTCTCAATGCGCAATGAGATCAAAAACCTCCCGCGCATCTTCCATGTGAACTGGTTCCGCCTGGATGAAGAAGGCAAGTTTCTCTGGCCTGGCTTTGGCGATAACATGCGTGTGTTAGAGTGGATCATCAAGCGCTGCCACGGCCGCATCCCCGGCCATGAAACCCAAATCGGCTGGACTCCTCACTTTGAGGATTTTGATACTGAGGACCTAGAAAACTACACCGAGGAGGACTTCAATAAAGTCATGGCATTCCACAACGATGAGTGGAAACAAGAAGTCCTCTCCCAAGGAGAGCTATTCATGAACCTCTACGATCACCTGCCAAAAGAGCTGGTTTTCCAGAAAGAACTCATGGCATCACGGTTGACCTAACAGAGCAGCCAAATGCGGAGCCGTTGAATTTATCGGCTCTTTGGCGCAGACGGCTTACGTTTGGAAACATCACAGCCACAGCGGCCTCCGCAGCAGTTTTTATCATCGCCTAACAGGGCGGATTTGAACCAGCGCCATACAAACACGCCAAGCGTGCAGAGCACGATTGCTATTGCTGCGTAGGTTTGCCAGTTACTCCAGTCCATGATCCAATGATAGTGCTGTTTTCTAAGTAAACAAGCTGCCAATTTGATACACGGCAAAGCCAGCGATCCACGCCACGGCGGTCATCGCCACGAGTTGACCAATCGCCCATTTCCACGATCCCGTTTCCCGCCTAACAACAGCGGTGGTAGGCAAGCATTGCAAGGCGTAGATGAAGAACATCAACAAACTCACGGTGGTGAGCGGGGTGTAGATTTTTCTCCCGTCTGGCCATGTGGCGGCATGGAGCTTAGCACGAAGCGCATCGAGGAATTTATCCTCATCATCGTAGTCCTCTTCGTTGACAGAGTAGGAAATCGCCAAGCTGGAGTTAAAGACCTCACGGGCGGCGAAGGAGGCTAGCAGCGCGGTGCCTGTGCGCCAATCATAACCTAGAGGCTTCACGGTGGGCTCAATGGCGTGGCCAATTTTACCCATGTAAGATTGCTCCAGCGCCAAGGCGGGGTCGTCCGCAGCAGGAGTTCCTTCGGCAGGTTTTGGGTATGTTTTAAGTGCCCAAAGAATAATGGTGATACCCAGGATGACGGTGCCAGCTTTCCGTAAAAACGACCACGCTCGCTCGCCTAGATGGCGGAACACATAGGAGAAATCCGGCGCGCTGTAGGCGGGTAGCTCCATCAGGAAATGAGATGCTTCTTCGTCGCCTTTTACGCGCGGCGCCAGTAGCCACGCCGCTAGCAATGCGGTGCCTGTGCCAATCACATAGATCGAGATCAGCACCAGTGCTTGCACCCACGCACCGTAGCTGGCCAGTAGCATACCAATCAGCAGCGAGTAAACAGGCAGGCGAGCCGTGCAGCTCATCCAGGGGGCGATGAGGATGGTGAGGAGGCGTTGTTTGGCGCTATCAATGCTACGTGTGGCCATGATGCCTGGGATAGCGCAGGCGTAGGAACTTAGCAGCGGAAGGAAGGCTCTGCCACCGAGGCCAACTTTACTCATCAGCCCATCAGTAAGCATTGCGGCACGCGCCATGTAGCCAGTGGTTTCCATCAGACCTATAAAGAAAAGCAGCATGAGGATTTGCGGGAGGAAAACCACCACACTTCCTACGCCTTCAATCACGCCTTCGGTGATGAGATCATTCAAATCCCCATCAGGGAGCACACCGGAAATACTTTCCTTGATCGCACCAAAGAGATCCCCCACAAGGTCCATCGGGTATTCTGAAAAACTAAAAATCGTCCAAAACACAACGAACATGGACACCCCGAAAATGACCCACCCCCAGATCGGATGTAGCAGGACTTGATCTATCTTATCACTGCGTGTGAGTCCACCATCGGCGGCTGGTTTATCCTGCCTGCGCGCTGCGATTTTACAGATCGCTTGAGCGCGCTGCGAACGTGATCGGGAGATGATGTCCTCAGGAGTGCTACCAGCTCTGATGGCGGTCTGGGCAGCGGACATGGCGGCTTGGCGCACTCCGCGATCAATCCCTGACTGCGGCTCAGTCCGGTAGGCAACATCTGCCAAGAGGTGAATGGCATGCGCACGCGCGGAGGTGAGGTTTTGCTCCTCAAGCTCAGAAGTTAGCTCATCAATGGCGCGTTCTGTTAGCTTATCCGCACTCCATTTTCGCTTGGCCGCAGGAGGGTAAGGATGGCGAATGGCGTGCTTGAGATCGATGACGCCCTTGCCTTTGTTTGCCTGCATGGCAACGATTGGTACGCCTAGCTCCTCAGACAGCAGCTCTACGTTAAACCTGACGCCCTGCGCCTCAGCTTGATCGATTTTATTCAGCACCACAACCACTGGCAGGCCGAGATCTATCACCTGCAGTGCGAGGTAGAGGTGGCGTTCGAGGTTTGATGCATCCAGCACACAAACAACCACTGCTGGCTGATCATCGCCCTTCTGATCTCCTAACAAAACATCCCGCGTTATCTGCTCATCGGGAGCATTTGGCGTAAGTGAGTAGCACCCTGGAAGATCTAACAACTCAAACTTCGCACCATGCGGCGTCCGCAATACACCTGACACCCGACTGACCGTGACGCCTGAGTAGTTCCCCGTTTTTTGGTTCGCTCCAGTGAGAGCGTTGAACAGAGTAGTTTTTCCACTATTGGGATTCCCGACGAGTGCAATGGTGTCCATGAGATCAAATACGGCTGCGGCTATTACGGTGCCGAGTTTCCAAAAGCTGATTAAGTTCTGATTAAACCATTTCCACCAGAACCTTATCCGCAAGCTTCTGGTTCAGAACGAGGCGGGTGCCGCAAACGGAACAAACCATGTTGCGCCCATTGGAGATTTTGCAGATTTCCATTTCTTCACAGAATCCAATCTCACGTAACTTCCGGCATGTGCTGGTATCATCCTGACTGAGCTGGCGAATACGTAGCTGGCAGCCTGCCTGCGCCTTGCTCAAGGTCATGGCGCTGTCTGCTTTAAGGTCGCTGGCGATATCGGAAATCATGGCTCAGTGGTCAGTGATGACCCCAATTAACCGTAGTTGAGACTCGTTTGCAATAAGAATCCGCGAGAATCTGCTTTCACTCGACATATTTCCGCCCGCCGCGTAGTCAAGGGCATGAGTTTCGCCCTGAGTGATGAGTTCCTCGCCCAATCCACCCGCAAGCGGTGGCTGCTGGCGATATCGGGCGGCAGGGACTCCGTGGCGATGTTTCACCGGCTCATTGACGCGGGCTATAAGAAACTGGTGCTCTGCCACGTGAACCACGGGCTACGCGGGGCGGAATCGGGTCAGGATGCGACATTTGTCCGCCGTTTAGCGAAGAAACACGACCTCGAATGTGCAATTTCACGGGTAAACATCAGGCAAGAGGCGGAGAGAAACAATGAGTCCATTGAGCTGGCAGCACGGCGTGTGAGATATGATTTTTTTGCCCAATGCGCCACCAAGTATCGGTGCCCAAGGGTGCTCTTGGCGCATCACGCCGATGATCAAGCAGAGACGGTTCTTTTTAATCTCCTGCGCGGCTCAGCAGGGCTCAAAGGAATGTCCGTGCAGACCAAGCGATCTGTTAGAAATCAAATACTCGAACTCTGGCGCCCCATGTTAGACACCTCACGCCACACCATTAACAACTACATCGCTGAGAGAGGTATCCGTTTCCGTGAGGACCACAGCAATGCTCAACCGATCGCTACTCGGAATCGGCTGCGTAATGAAGCAATGCCGCTGCTGGCAGAAATCATGCAGCGTGATATTATGACAACTATTAACCGCGCTGCGGCAGCGGGGAAACTTCAGCAACAGGCACTCAGCGAGGTGCTAGCAGATGCCGAGCTGGAAGACCCGCAAGGACGGTTGTTTCTCCCCAAATTCAACACCCTCCCCGCCGCCCTACGGTTGATCGCCCTACGCGATTTTCTAACAAAAAACAACATTTCAGACATCGATCATGATCTGTTAGTGCGCTGTGAAAGAGTAGCGCTTCATCAAGATACTGCCAAAACCAACCTACCGGGAAACCGTTATTTCCGGCGCAAGGAGAAGCGTTTATTTATCCAGTAAAGTTCCTAAAATCCCACAACAACATGAGAGTCATTATCCAGCGTGTATCAGAGGCCAGCGTCACCATCGGCGGTGAGGTATCGGGACAAATCGGCAGAGGGTTTCTCGTTCTGTTAGGCATCATCGACGGTGACGGCCAAGAAGACATTGATTGGCTCATCGGGAAGATCACCAAGATGCGTATTTTCCCCGATGGGGATGGAAAAATGAACCGTAGTCTCAGTGACATCGATGGCGAGCTGCTCGTGGTCAGTCAGTTCACCCTGCATGCCAGCACGAAAAAAGGGAACCGCCCATCCTTCATCAAAGCGGCCAGACCCGAGGTAGCTATACCACTCTATCAGCAATTCCTAACATCAGCCACCCACGTACTCGGCAAGCCATGTGCCAGCGGGGAGTTCGGAGCCGATATGCAAGTGGCATTAGTCAACGATGGCCCAGTCACCATCACCATAGACTCAAAGGCGAAGGAGTAGCCTAGCTACTTTCCCTTCATTACTTTTTCAATCTAACAGCCGTGCCACAGTAGGTGCAGTAGAACCACTTGTAAAAGATCGCGTGCAGTGCCGTCGGGAAAATATATCCGATCAGCGGAAGGTGGTGTGCCTTCTTATTCTTGAGGCACTTCTTAGGCGCAAATTGGCGCTGACCACAGACACGGCAGCGCGCACTCAAACCCCAGAAGAGGTAACACAACGCAGATAGCACCAAGCCACCACCAAGCCCCACAACCCACCAGAGCATACTATCACCACTCTGGTACTCATGGTAGAGCAGCCAAGGGATACCGAGAAAGGCGGCAACAAGAAATAGCTGCACGAGTATGGCAAAAAATGCTGACACCCGCACACTCCACGGTGAAGGGTGCATCACCCCCCTAACAAAACGCCTCGAATTCGGGCTAACACCCGCATTAAGGCCCTCGCTCACAGAATTCACCTCTTTAGCCTCTCCTTTAGCGAGAGGTTTCACATGGTGATCATCAGAAGCGGCCGCATCAAAGTCTCTGATTCTGGAAACCATCAGGCCCGTTCGTTTGCTATCGATCTCACGGCGCTGAGCCTTGGACGCGCGGTCCGTTGTCATCACATTGATATCCAGCTCACGCTCACATTCTGTTAGGAGAATTCCCTCTGGAATTTCACCGACGGCGATCTTGTGCCGTTTGATCAATGCCACAGGAAGCACCTCTGCCTCAGGAGCAGTGGAGAGCATTTCTAGAACCTCGGGATCGTTTTCAAAATTCACATACTCAGGAGCTTCCTCCTCAGCCGCCTCGTCAGCATCAACGGATTCGGCTTCTTCTACAACTTCCTGCTCAGCTGGCTGGGGTGCGTTTTGGCAAAGCTCTTGCCATTGTTTCACGTCATCCTGCGAGGGTGCGGTTGCCATCAGCCTGAGCTGGGTGTTGGCTTTTTCCAACTCCTGCTGAAGCTCCGCCGCATCCGCGCCGGTGAGATCCTCAGCATCTAAATAACCGACCGCTTCCAAAAGCTCAATCGCTTCAGGTGGCAGTTCGGCAATGTCTTCGAGCAGCTTCATGGACAAGTATGCATAAAAACTAACGACCTCTGACGTGCTGGCAAGCCTCTTATCAGGGAACCCCTACCAGCTAGCCGAGGGCGGCGCGCATTTCTTCGAGCTGGCTGAGTTTCTGGCTCCATTCCTCCAAGCGCGCTTGCTCCCGCTGCACGAGCTCAGCCGGTGCTTTATCAGTGAAAGCGGCGTTGCCGAGCTTAGCTTGGCACTTCTTCACCTCACCGGAAACTTTACCAATTTCTTTATCGAGACGCTTCTTCTCAGCGTCCACATCGATGAGGCCCTCCAGCGGCATGTAGATCTCCCCCACATCGGTGACGGCGGCGGGAGTCCCCTTCGGCGCATCATAGGATTCAAGGATTTCTATCTCACCACCAGCGAGGAGACCGAGAACATCCGTCTCACCCGCCAGCCAATCGGCCGCTTTGATGACAATAAACTTCACGTCCTTGCGAGTGGCGACGTTGTATTCTGCCTTGAGGTTACGCATTCTGCCAGCGGTGGCATAGATCTGCTCAGCACGAGCGGCGGCCCCACTGTCAGCGATCAATGGCTCGGGTGGCATTTGTTTTTCCATCAGGAACTCACCATTAGAAACGTAGCCCATGCGCGCGGAAAGCTCCTCCGTGATGTGCGGCATGTAGGGGTGCAGAGCTTGTAGATATCTGCTCATCACCGCATCAAACACAGCCAGCGTGGTGTCACGCGCTTCTGCCGTTGCGGAGTCCCGCAAGTCACCCTTCACCGCCTCCAAGAACTTATCACAAAACTCACTCCAGAGGAAATCGTAGAGCTGCTGCCCCACGTCATTGAAGCGGTAATCGGCATAAGATTTCTCCAAGTTTACCAACAACGCATCCAGCTTGCTGGCAATATCAACATGGTAAGGACGAAGCCCGCTGATCTCTGATAGGGGCTCACCAATGACGGCACTCGTGCCACTCATCTGGCGGAATCGGCAAGCATTATACAGCTTGTTGGCAAAGTTCCTCCCTTCTGCAACGAGCGCTTCATCAAACCTAACATCCGCACCTACAGGAGCAGTTCTCAGTAGGCCAAAGCGCAAGCCATCAGCACCATACTGATCCATCAGATCAATCGGGTCCGGTGAGTTTCCTAACGATTTACTCATCTTCCGGCCTTTGATATCACGGATGATGGAGGTGAAGAATACGTTGTCAAATGGCAGCTTACCCTCGAAACGATAGCCCGCCATGATCATGCGCGCTACCCAGAAAAACAGAATGTCCGGCCCGGTCACAAGGTCCGTGGTGGGGTAGAATTTCTTCTGCTCATCGTCCGTCATGGTAGCGAACGGCCAGAGCCATGAGCTGAACCAGGTGTCCATCACATCTTCATCGCGCACCCAGTTCTCTAGATCGCTCGGAGGCTCAGCACCTACGTAAATATCGCCAGACTCCATGTCCGCTACATCTAACGATTCAGCGGACTGCAGGGTATCTACTTTTTCTTTTTTATACCAAACCGGAATCTGATGCCCCCACCAAAGCTGGCGGCTGATGCACCAGTCCTGAATGTTTTCCATCCAGTGGGCAAATGTCTTACTCCAGCGCGCGGGGCGGAATGCTATCTCACCACTCGCCACGGCATCCGCTGCTTCTTGCACGCAGGGGTACTTGAGGAACCACTGCATCGAGATGCGGGGCTCTATCGGCACATCTGCACGCTCGGAGAAACCAACATTATTTTCATACTCCTCCACCTTAATGAGCAGGCCGAGGTCTTCGAGCTTCTGCGCAGCGATCTTACGTGCTTTGAAGCGATCCAGCCCATCGAGATCCGAGCACTCCGGGCAGTTCACCGTGCCGTCAGCATGGAGGGTATCAATGATTTCCAGATCGTGACGTTGCCCAATCTCGAAGTCCGCCTTATCGTGCGCGGGTGTGATTTTCAGCGCACCGGTGCCGAACTCCACATCCACGTGATCGTCCGCAATGATTGGAATCTCCGCTGGCGGGAAAGGCCTGCGCACTTTTTTACCCACCAGTGCAGTATAGCGTTCATCCTTAGGATTCACCGCTACCGCGACGTCGCCCATGAGGGTTTCGGGTCGGGTGGTAGAGATTTCCAAAAACTCACCGGGAGAGTCCACTAGCTCGTATTTCATGAAGTAGAGCTTGGAATTCTGCGGCTTGGAAATCACCTCCTCATCAGAAAGCGCGGTGAGCGAAACGGGACACCAGTTGACCATGCGCTTACCGCGATAAATCATGCCGTCCTTAAAGAGCTGGGCAAAAACATC
The DNA here is from genome assembly GCA_049609505.1 of Akkermansiaceae bacterium. Lineage (GTDB taxonomy): Bacteria > Verrucomicrobiota > Verrucomicrobiia > Verrucomicrobiales > Akkermansiaceae > Oceaniferula. The sequence continues at coordinate 13,575 of JBMYYO010000038.1, forward strand.
CGATACCTGGGCCGAGTAGTCCTCATCCATGGTAAAGCGCTCACGTTCCCAATCACACGAGCAACCAAGACGTTTCAACTGCTGAATGATGATGCCGCCGTGTTTGTCTTTCCAATCCCACACGCGCTCAAGAAATGCCTCGCGGCCGAGATCGCGCCGGGTCTTACCCTCCTCATCACGGAGCTGCCGCTCAACCTTTGTCTGGGTGGCGATGCCTGCGTGATCTGTACCGGGGAGCCACAGCACCTCCTTACCCTGCTGACGAGCGCGGCGGGCAAGAATGTCTTGAATAGTATTATTCAGCACATGGCCGAGGTGAAGAATCCCGGTGACGTTTGGCGGCGGGATCACGATGGAATATCCCTCTTTATCGGACGATTCATCAGCGTGAAAACAACCACTCTCCAACCACTTGGAATACCAGCTCTTTTCAACCTCTTGGGGTTCGTATGCTTTAGGCAGCTCGGACATGGCGCGGGTTATGGCTTTCAGAGTGGGAAGTTTCAAGTTTGAAGTACCATGCCCGACATATTTCTAAGGCCTAGAACCTCTACCTGCAATACCTCCTCGGTGTGCACGGGTATCGTGAAGGAGCACTCTTTGATCCGTCATGGCGTATCAAACTCCTCCGCCTTGAGGCGGACAAACACTGGGCTAGCCCCTGCGCGGTTTGCCTGCACGCGCACGCGGTCGATGCCCGCTCCGTAATGATTTTCATCCGTCGTCACGACTACACCATCTTCGCCATGCACGAGATCCTCCCAGTCGGTTAGATTGGCAGATACTTCGATCGTGCCTTTTACTCCTGTAGCAGAGGCGTCCAGAGGATAGTCCACTGTGAAGTGGGTGTCACTCAGGGTGACCGCCACCACTTTACCGTCATGGGCTGCAGCGCTGCCGCCTGTTAGAAACTCAAGGCCATTCGCCAGGCCATCGTTATCGGCGTCCGCTGTGAACAAGCTCTCCGCACCTGTTTCACCGAAACCTGTGATCCATATGCGGTAGGCGGTATCCGGCATGATGGCTATTTTAGATACGCCAGAGCCGTCATTATACTGGTAATTAACGAAGTAACCAGCGGGGACTCCTATCACCGAGGAAAACACACCCGTGCGGGAGCCGTAGGAGGCAATAATGTTAGGGCCATTCACTAGGCCTCCACCCAAGTCCATGACGTCGAGCGTAGCACCAGTCAAGTTGAGAAGTCCAGTCGTGCTGAGTGAATCAATCGAGGCGCCGTTGACTTCAATTTTTAATGTGCCGCTAAGAGCAAGTTCCGTGATCGTTAGTGTGCCGATGCCGTTTTGTCCTGGTGCTACCTCTCCGCTTGCTACGACAGCGCAGCTGACACTGCCGTTACCAGCTAAGGTGCCCGCCGGCGCCACTGTTAACCCGCTGGTGCTTGCGAGATCTACTCCGGCGTCCATTGCGAGTGTTCCATTTTCGATAATCGTTGCCCCAGTGTAGCTGGGTGCCGTGGAGAACACGAAAGTGGAGCTTCCCTTTTTGGTTAGTGAACGCCCTGTCAAATACTCACTCACTTCACCATTCACGGTCAAAGGTGAACTTCCGTCGCCGTTAATGTTAAGGTCATGGTAAAGCACGATATCATGGTCGATGGTGATCATGCCGTTGTTGCTGGTATTGAGGATTTCCGGCGGCGCTCCATCTAACAAATTAGCAAAAAGCACTGCATTACCGTCGATGGCAACCGAAGAACTATCACTCCCAGTGAACTCCATGTTTCCTAACATAAACTCCAGCCCGGAGAAACGCTGCATATTGTTCGTTGCGGTGTAGTTATAGGATCTGGATGGAAAAACCAAGGCGGCACTGGCAAAGGAATCACCGATCAGTAAGGTATCGTTGTTTGATGTATCGGCATCCTTCCATGCATTGTTGGCGGACCAATTGAAGCTGGCTGATCCGCTGCCACTACCGACGGTGCCACGAGCAAGCTGGAACTGATCTAACCGAGCAAACCCGCTACCCGACTGAGCGGCATCGATTTTCACAAACAAGATCTTGCCCGCAAAGGACGCTGGTGTGGGGTCAAACAAATGAGTTTCGTTCTTATAGTTGCCTGAGCTATTAGTGCTGGAGCTGCGTGAAGCGATGATGGTTTGCGCGCCAGTTAGAGTATTGTCATCAGTCACAAATAAGGTCACGGCAATCTTGTCATTGCCGCCCCAGTTAGAAGCGTTTCGCCAGCGGTAGCTAGCTTGGAACACCTCACCAGAGGCAAGGGTGTGGCCAGTATTGCTCCCGAACGCCCGAGTGCTGTTCTCGGCTATGATGGCATTGCGTGATCCATCGTCATCGCTGTTGGTGTTAGTCGCGTTATCAGAATTTGTTCCTGTGCCGAGGTTCGACCAGTCGGGTGTTTGCGCGTAGGTCTGCACGCTCGTTCCGCCGCCGGCATTGAAATTTCCGTTTTTGGTGCTGCCGCCAATGAGTGTTAGATTGGCGGTGAAGGTGCTGCCCGAGGGAGCAGGAGGAGAGGCGATAAACTTGTTATTCTGGTTGATCGTGTTGGCGCCTTGTCCCAGTGACGCGTGTCTTGGTTTTTCCCAAGTTACCTCATAGGCTGTGAGCTCGCGCTTCAGCTCCTCAAGCTTAGCCGGGTGAGTGGATGACAGATCATTTGCTTCTCCGATGTCAACGGAGAGATCGTAGAGAGTGAAGCCGGCATTGGCTCCTGTCTTGACCAATTTCCAATCGCCCTTTCTCAAACCAACGCTGTCCGCCTTTCGTACGCAGATTGACTCGTGAGGATCTCCAGTGGCGGTGCCGTTCAGGTAGGGTAGCAGGTTGACTCCATCCAGCCCTGCGATTGGAGCTCCGCCTGCAACAGCTTGTGCTGTAGGCACGATATCGATGGAGTGTACGGGGCGCGCGTAAGTTCCATTCACGGGAACCCCTGGGCCGGCCATAATCATTGGCACTCGAATACCTCCTTCCCATGGGCTTCCTTTGTGCCCTTGTAGTGGCAAGTTCACCGAGCTGTTTCCTTTTTCGCCACCATTGTCGTTGATGAAAATGACCAGCGTATTTTCGCGAATCGAGTCGGCGCTATTACCATCGTTGTCTGGATCCTCTAACCGATCCATGATTCGTCCGACCTCTTTGTCCATGGTTAACATCATGGAGGCATATTTTTTTCGGTTTCCACTCAGGCCGGCAATCGAGGGATCATTGATATCCGGGGAATTGTGCAATGGTCCGTGGGGAGCGGTAAATGCGACGTAGAGAAAAAACGGCTCCGTGTCATCGTGGTGCCGTGCAATAAAATCAACCGCACCTTGGCCAAACACGTTGGTTACATTTGCGCCGTTCCACGGTGCGGTGTTCTCTAACACCTGATCAGTTACCACTCCTTGCGAATCAATGGTCGTTTCACGCAATGTCCCGGTGCCACTCACACCACCGACCGCATAATTTCTCGATCCCTTCCAGATCCCAAAAAATTCATCCACGCCTTGTCTTTCTGGGCGGTTTCCCAGAATCGTCGGGCTGGTGTCTGCGCCTGAGCCGATATGCCACTTGCCGATCGCCCCCGTCGTGTGCCCGAGGGTTTTCATGTGTTCGAACATTAACTCCGTGCTGTTGAAGTGGCCATCTCTCGTGCCAGCGCCGGTTAGGTTATTGATGTTATACTCGTAGCCAATCTTGTTCTGGTAAACTCCGGTGGTAATGGCTCCGCGCGATGGCGAGCAGACCGCCCCTGTGTAGGCACTGGTAAATAGAGTTCCCTGCGAGCGCAAATTATCGAGCTCAGGTGTGGGGATATTGGTGGTCGCGCCCGTATGCGGATTCATAAACCCCCAGTCCGCCCAGCCAGCATCATCGCTGATCATCACAATGACGTTGGGGTTTTTAGCTACGGCAGGAGACATCACTCCTACTGCAAACAATAAGATGTGAAATGCTTTTTGAGTTAAAAGAAGGCGGCGCATGATAAAATCCAGATGATAGAGGTTATTGATAGCTACTATTTAGCAGACTTTCATAAATACCAGTAAAAATCTGTGCGTTCAAATGGCAACCTATCGTCTATTTTATCGATTCGCCTTCTCAACCATAGACGGGTCAGTGAGGGTCTTGAGAAAAGCGATAAGCGCGCGTTTGTCAGATTCTTTGAGCTTCAGGCCAGTGGGGTGCTTAGCGAGGTTGGGGTCGAGTGTTTCGCTGCGCATAAAGCCTCCGCTGTAGTGATCGATGACTTCTTCAAGGGTAGCAAAACGACCATCATGCATGTATGGCGCGGTCAGTGCAATATTCCGCAGGCTCGGCGTGCTGAATTTGTATCGGTCCGACCCCTTACCCGTGAATGCTGCCAAGCCAATGTCTTGGGTGTTTGTTAGACCGTTATTGTGAAACGAGTGGTCGGTAAAAAGCGCGCCTCCGTGGCAGTGAAAGCAATCGGCTCCATACTTGCCAAGCCTCGGCTCAAACTCGGTAAAAAAGAGCTCGAAACCACGCTTCTCCTCAGGAGTGAGCGTGGCTTTCCCTTTCACTGAGCGGTCCAGCTTGGAATCAAGAGAAAGGCGTGAGAGTAAAAAATTTTCGATAGCGAGGCCGATGTTTTCTGGAGTGATTTCCCCCGAGGCAAACGCAGCCGCAAACAGAGGTGGGTAGGATGGTTCTGCCTTTATTTTTGCCACGACATTTTCAAGTGATTCGTCCATTTCCAGATGATCCTGAATGGGTATGAGAGCCTGCTTTCGGAGTGAAGAGGCTCGGCCATCCCAGAAGAGGCTCTTCTTCCATGCGAGGTTAAAGAGCGGCATGGAGTGTCGAGTTCCCTTGTTGCCATCCACCCCGAGGCTGAATTGGCGAGGATCGGAAAATGTTTTCCCCTGATGGCAAGAGGCACAGGAGATGCTGTTTGTGCGCGAGAATTTTGTTTCGGAAAAAAGCTTTTCTCCAAGGATAACACGTTCCTTAATAAGAGGATTATCGAGGGGCAGTGCTGGGATGGGAACGTGTTTGGGCAACGTAATGGGATAAGGTGTAAACTTAGATGGCAGGTCGATTGGTTTCGCTGGCGGCTGCGGTGGCATTTGCCTTGTTGCTGCAACACTTAGGATGCGGAATGCCGAAGCGATATTGGAACGTAAGCGAGCAGCGACTGGATCACCTGCTTGGGAGTGGGTAGTGGCGCCATCTTTGGTAAACGACAGCCCTTTGAGAAGTTTACCGAGGTCCAGCGCTATGATAAGGTTGGTTTCGCCAGTGATTTTTATAGGAGCTTTGAGTATGACGTGAGTGCGGTTCGCATCGTTGGCAAAGTGGTAGGCATAGCCGTTGGGAAACTTGGCACCGGGCTTTCGCCAATGCCCCTCGATGGCCATAAAAATGTACCCGCCCTGCCAATCCCAGTGGAGGTTGTTTAGATTGGGATTCAGTGGGTGTTTGGCGGTATATTGCGCGGGGTTTGAATGGTTTATTTTTTTGTTTGGCCCGATAGAGAAAGATACGGAAGTGTAGTTTCCATGGGGAACATTAGTGATACTAAGCCGAGCACGTGTGGCATCAATGAAGCCAATATCTTTAAGTTTGATAGAGGTGGTGCCATCATTGCCATGAAGCGTAATATCACTAAGCAGATAACTCAGCCGCGTGGAGGAATAGGTTTCTCCAGCATCGTTTTGATAACGGAGGGAATCAGATAGTAGAGGCTGCTCTCCGTTGAGGTGGGTGAAGGTTAGGTGAAGTGGGCTGTTAGAGAGCGCGGGCATCAAGCTGAAAAATACCAACACGGCAACAGTCAAGCCCAGCCGCAGAATGCCGCCCTTCTCTCTCTTCTCTCTGGTTCGCTGAGGGGGTGAAAATCTCATGGGGCGACGAAAATATTCGTTGCGGTGAAGAAACGTGCTGCACCATTGTTAGGGTTATCAGGAAATGTCACTGTGGCCGATGTGTAGGGAGCGGAAATTGTGGTGGGCAGGGTACATTTCACCCAGAAACGGTCATAGCTATTGGTCTGGTCAAGGCGGCCGACATAGGTAGCGGCTACTCCATCTACGATGATGGTGTTAGGAACCACATTCGCATTTTGTGGCACACCTGCCGCACCTGTGACTGTAGGCAGCTGCAGGTAGAGCGTGTCTCCCACAAGGCTAGGCACGAGAGCCTGGTCCTTAGCAACTAGCGCATTATAGGCAGCCTCATGGGGGTCTCCAGGATTAGGAGGAGTGGCAAGAGTGTTAGACTCAACACCGTTACTACCAAGCTGATACATCTGATAAACTGGAGTGTCGTTCGGGTCTGTGACGTCATGGATAGCAATCAATTTATACTGTGGCCAATCATCCATAATGAGGGCGCGCCCGTCCGCTGCGGCATTCAAACCAAATTTTTCAGCAATGATACAGCGGTCCGCCATGTCGTTGCCACGGAAGATGGGGAGAATCGATTGAGAGTGAACCTCTACACCTTGTGTTGCGTTCGGGACATTGACGTTCGTGAGATCGAGAATCGTTGCGAATAGATCAACAACATGCACAAGTTTGTCTGTGGTTCCGGTGGCGGTGACATCCGGTCCGGTGGCGAAAAAGGGCACATGAATACCACCTTCGTTCAGCGAGCCTTTGGCATTGGCTATGCCGCCAGCTGGTGATTGCACAACCGTAACCGGCGTGCCGTTATCACCCACGACGATGATGTTTGTCTTACTGAGATCAACAGTGGTGAGGAGGCGTCCGATTTCGTGATCGAGAGCTTCGAGCATTTTAATGTAATAGTCCTTATCCGTCGTTCCGGTGGTGGAGTAGCCAGCGGTGGGGGTAACGTAGGGGGAGGGATCGTGGAATGGATCATGAGGGGCATTCAGTCCCATCCAGACCACCCACGGGTTTGCACCTTGGCTGTTGATAAAAGAGATCGCCTCATCAACTTGGACTGAGGTGGCATACGGGCTGCTGTAAGTGCCAGGCACCAGGGTAGTAATATTGCTTCCGGTATCGGTGGTGGTGCCGTTTTCGATTTTGACCCGAGTCCAGTCAGCGTAATCGGATACCGCACCCTGAAGAGTCCCTGTGAAGTTAGGCCACCCACCATGGGTGAAGGGGCCGCTTACTCCTGAGCCAAGGTGCCATTTACCAAAGGCAGCCAGACCGTAATCGGGAGCTTCTGTCGCCATGATCTCAGGAAAGGTGAGTTCAGAGGATGGCAAGGTGGAGTCGCTTTGCGGATTACCGACATTGTGTTGGTAAGGTTGGCGACCAGTAAGAATCGTAGCACGTGTCGGGGAGCAAAGCGGCTGCGCATAGCCTCGGGTAAAGACGAGGCCAGAGTTCGCTAGAGTATCTAGATTCGGCATTTTCGCGAGCTGAATACCTGGGCCGGCTGAGTTATAGAGCTCAGAGGCATCGATCCCCCAATCATCGAGAATAATGAGGAGAACATTATTCTGAGGCCCCTCACTGACGATGGAATTATCGTAGGCAAAACCTGTGTCATCGAAGGGCTTAAGGTAGCCTAGATTACCACGATAAAAGTAACGAGAATCAGTATTAGCCCGGCCGGGATCAATGACGGTGGTTTCCGAGCCATCGGCAAGCGGAGATGCGATGGGCTCCCAGGGATCGACAAGATCTGAGGATTCGATGTTGTATTGGCCACCTTCGGCAGTAGTCCATGTCAGGGTGACATCACCGCTCCCCTGATCGACACCAATTTCTTTGATTTTCAACTCAGATTCTGGGCCACCCTCAAAGATGATAGTGCGGTTGGCGGGTAGGGTTGGGTTACTGGAACCCTGAACTGTGCCGAAGTAGTAGCGGCTGATATTGTAGGGAAAAACAGGAGTTCCATCTGTGGCTATACAGGAGAAATAAGCCCATGTTCCACTGGGAAATTCTGGGGTGACACACCACCGGACATTGTATTCATTGAGGTCAAAATCAACACCTTGGCTCAACCCGAGATCCCCCTTGTAGGCGTAATCTTCGAGGTAATGACCGAGAGTGTAGGTGGGACTGACGTTTGGGCCATATTGGTTAGCTGCAAGGGGATTGGTGCGGGCAGCTTCATTGCGGGTGATCCATGCTGGGAGAGAGGTTCGCCCAGAAGTATTGAGGTTTGCCGAGCCATTGGTTCCATCGCGCAATTGATATCCTGAAATCATCCGGCGGACACCACTCGATGGATCGAGTGGGTCATCGTAGCCATAGGGGCCATACAACGGAAACCCATCGAAAGTCCAAGCGAGGATGGGAGAGTGGCTGCCATTAGGTGACTCAGTGTAGCGGTTTGTTGCTGAATTGTAGTTCACTGAATCACCGAGAAGGTGGCGAAGCCCAGTAGGATTAGCATGGTAGTGGTGGGTCGGGCCAGCTTGGTGTGCATTGGCTGGATCAAAGGTGTTAGATTCATTGACGTAAGCATCACGGTTCCAGATGCCGTCACCACGATTAGGGACAGTGGGTGGACCAGCATCGGACTGAGTCCCATTAATAAACGAAAAAGCATCGCGAGAATCAAACATAGCCACGCCATCTACAAAGTAACCAATGGCACCGTTTTGAGTAAGGGTCTTTGGCAGTGGAGAAACTGTAGGAGTGCGGGGAAAGCTGGCAGTTTGCGCCGTGTTTGCGGGATAGTTACCGAAGATGTTGCCGTTGTTATACCACGGTCCCATAACATGAAAGGCAAGCCCCGTCGTGCGGATATAGAGATCGGTAGCAGTGGTTGATATTTCACTGACGCCAGCGTAGGTAGGCATCAATTGGCTAGCACCGCCATTAGGATGGGTCCAGCTTGTGACTGGGCTAACAGAAGCCTCTTCAGCCGTGCTTGGATAAATGCGGGCATACTGACCAGAGAGATCAGTAAACCAAGAGGTAGTCAAAGGCTCGGCAGATACGGGGCTAAGAAGTAGGAGCAACGGAAGAAAACGAATCATAATAGTTCTAGCTTTTGATATTGAACTATAAATATGGCATATTGTTGCGGTTATTTTTAGAGAGCGCTAGGCGGTATGGACAAATTGCTTCACAGAGCGACTGGACAACAAAAAGAAGTGAGAATAACGTGTATGAAGACTTTCTCGGAATGCCTTAAGGCTGATTTTTCGCTCCGCAAATCAATTTGTCCACACGCCCTAGTAAAAATTTTTATTATGAGTGACGATACCCATAACTGCATGATTCATGAATAATCCAACCAAACTCATTACTTTTGCCACTTTGGCTACTGCCATGTTTTCTAGCAGTGCCATTTCCAGACCACCCTCTTTGCCCAAGCAGATATCCGGCATCTACCCGCATCTCACGATGTTTAATGATGAAAACGAGTGCGGGACGGGGGCAGTTGTTCCCTTTGCAGGCCGACTTTGGGTCATCACCTACGCACCGCATGCGCCCAAGGGGTCATCGGATAAACTCTACGAAATCACGCCTGATTTGAAACAATTTGTCCGCCCCGAATCCATCGGAGGAACTCCCGCCAACCGCATGATTCACAAAGAGTCAGGACAACTTTTCATTGGACCTTATGCCATCGATGCTAAGCACAACGTGCGCGTCATTCCCTACGGAAAGATGTTCGGTCGCCACACTGGACTCGCCCGTCACCTCACTGATCCTGCAGGGAAAATCACGCTCGCTACCATGGAGGAGGGTATATACGAAATTGATGTAAAAACTCTCAAACCCACCGAGCTATGGGGTGATGAGCAAGTGAAAAACTCTCCTCGCAAAGCCAATTTACCCGGCTACCACGGCAAGGGGTTCTACTCTGGCCAAGGTGTCTATGTTTATTCTAACAACGGCGAGCATGGTCGCGCCGCCATGACTCGACCCGACATCCCATCCGGTGTCCTCGCCGAGTGGGACGAGGAAGCAGACAAGTGGAAAGTCATCCGCCGCAATCAGTTCACGGAAGTCACTGGCCCCGGCGGCATTGATGGCAACCCCAACCCTAAGACCGACCCCTTCTGGGCCGTTGGCTGGGATTACAAATCTCTCATCCTCGGTGTGCGTATGCCGCAAAAAGGGTGGACGTTTTACCGCCTACCAAAAGGCTCACACTCCTACGATGGCGCCCACGGGTGGAATACCGAGTGGCCGCGTATTCGCGACATCGGAGAGGACAATTACCTAATGACCATGCATGGCACCTTTTGGAAATTTCCGAAAAATTTCACACCTAACAACTCCGCCGGCATCAGCCCACGCAGCAACTACCTGAAAGTCATCGGAGACTTCTGCCGCTGGAATGACCGTATTGTCATGGGCTGTGACGACACTGCCAAGGCTGAGTTTCTCAACAAACGCAAAGCTAAAGGGCACATCGCCGCTCCGCAATCGCAGTCTAACCTCTGGTTTGTTTCGCCCGATCAGTTAGACGGCTTCGGCCCCGTGATCGGCCGTGGTGCTGTCTGGGAAAACGAATCAGTCCGCGCAAACCAACCGTCCGATGCCTACATGTTCTCTGGCTATGACATCCGCGGGCTCCACCTCAGCCATCAGGCAAAAAAAACCGTCACCTTCACCCTAGAGGTGGACAAAAATGGTGATGGAAACTGGACACCGCTGAAGCAAATCAAAGTGCCATCTGAGGGCTACCTCTTCACTGCTTTTTCCAAGCAGGAAACAGGCACTTGGGTTCGCATTTCCAGTGACACCGATTTACCAAAAGCCACCGCTGCATTTACCTACCGCAACAACGATGTCCGCAGCGAAAAGAGCGACCCCATTTTCAACGGCCTTGCTACAAATGATCAACTCACCGGCGGACTTGTCCGTGCTCGTGGCGGTAACAAGCGCAGCCTTTCGTTCGCCGCCGTTGATTCTCAGGGCCGCGATATCGGTTACTACGAAATGGGGGCCGATCTCACCTTGAAACGAATCGACGACCCAGCCGCCCACAAGTTTACTAAGGAAAAAACCGCCATACCCACTGCTGCACTAACGGTTGACGACGCCTCCGTTATCTACACCGATGAGCAAGGTAACCGCTGGAGACTTCCCAAGGGAGAACTCACCGGAAAACATCCGATCGGATCATCACGCATCGCACGTGAAGTCGCCACCGAGCGCGACCTACTCAACGCCCACGGAACGTTTTACGAACTCCCGGCACGTAATGCAGGTGGCATCGCCAAGCTCCGCGCCATCGCCACGCACAACCGCCACATCCATGACTTCTGCTCCTACCGCGGGCTGTTTATTATGTCTGGCCTATCCATCAACGGCGAGCAAACGAACAAGCATCTAATTGTGTCAGATGACAAAAAAACTGCCCTCTGGGCGGGTGCCATTGATGACATCTGGAAACTCGGAAAACCGCACGGAAAAGGCGGCCCATGGCATAACACCTCCGTCAAAACAGGCAAGGCATCCGATCCCTACCTTATGACTGGGTATGATCAAAAATCCCTCACCCTCAGCGCATCCAAGTCATGTAAAGTTACCGCGCAGATCGACCTCACAGGCACTGGACACTGGGTCAACTACAGAACTTTCAGCATTGAAGATTCCAACCAAGAAGTCGCCCACGTTTTCCCTCGAGAATTCCAAGCCTACTGGATTCGATTCATCTCAGATCAAGACGCCAAAGTCACCACCCAGCTCCATTACCGATAAAAAACCATCTGTTGTGCACTATATCCAAATAGTGCGACACTCTACTTAATGAACGATGCTTTATTCCCGTCCACGAACTCAACCCAAAGCACAAACTGTATGAAAGCAGGTGGTATTCTCGGCATAGGAATCCTTAAAATTTTCCGCTGCCAGCGCGATCTCACAAATATTACATTTTGTATTGCCGCAAAGGCTTCTAGCTAATATATTCAAAGTTGATTGCATTCACAACGCCAGCACTGCTTCAGTGCCAACTGACAATTAATAATTACCACTATGAAAATTCAAACTTCTACTCTCGCGGCCCTTATTCTTTGCTCTTCTTTATCTACAAGCTCAGCGGCGCTAACTGACCTCGCGTTTCAAGAAGTTGATATTG
>JBMYYO010000039.1:0-25282 GCA_049609505.1 Akkermansiaceae bacterium
CCCGTCACCATTGACATCTGCGACACTAATGCCGCTGAGGGCAAAAAACTCAGGTGGCACCTGCGGACGAGTTCTCATTTGCCTCAGGAAATGTCTCGATCAATACCACCACAACGCTGCGTGCGATCGCTGTTAGGGAAGGTTATTTGCCTACGAATGTGGATACGCAAACCTATCTCTTCGTGGCTGACGTTCTCCAGCAGGATGGTGCCGGTCTGCCATTGCCTCCTAACAGCACTTCAACGTGGGACTACGAGATGGATCCGGATGTGGTGAACGATCCTCGCTATCCGAATTTGGAAAGCGATCTGCTGAACCTGCCAACGATATCCGTCGTGATACCTGAGGCTGACGTGTGGGGCCCCAATGGAGTGTATGCAAATCCTCAGGAACTTGGCTCTGCCTGGGAGCGCGCTTGTTCGGTCGAGGTGCTTGATGCCGCCAATGGTATCCACTACCAAGTGGATGGTGGATTGAAATTACAAGGCGCGGGCAGCCGGGCCAGAACGATTGGAAAAAAATCGATGCGTCTTGTTTTCAGGAAAAGATATGGCAACTCAACCTTCGATCATCCTCTTTGGGGTCCGGCTGGGCCTAGTGGGATTGGCACCTTGGTTTTGAGGGGAAGTTACTTTGATTCATGGACGGTGCACAGTGATCCTTCAGGGGATGGCATCACCCGTTCTAACGCCCTGCAGATCCGCACCCACTTTGCGACCGTGTGCGGTGAAGCGATGGGACTGCCGACGATTGCCACGAACTGGTCTCATCTTTACATCAATGGCCAGTATTGGGGAATTTATAATACTCACGAACGGCCTGACAAGGAGTTCGCAGAACTTCACTTGGGTGGCAATGAAGATGACTACACCGTGCTCAAGCACCGTCCGCGGGGTCAATCCAACGGAAGTGCACCGGAGGTAAGCAATGGCGATCTTGTGGCATGGAATGAGCTGATGGCATTGATGAGCCAGGACGCCAGCCAGACATCGGTGTATAACGATATTGTTAGCCGGATTGAAGTGGATTCCTTTATCGATTACATGCTGCTCAACATCTGGGGAGGCAACGAAGACTGGCCGCATAACAACTGGTATGCCATTCGCCATGAGCCCACAAACGGGCCGTTCCAATTTTACGTCTGGGACCCGGAGAACTTCATGTTTTCTGCCTCGGCAGATCGCACTGGAGTTAGCACGAATAACTCGCCGGGGATTATTTATGACCGCCTTCGTGACAATGCCGAGTTTCAACTCAAATTTGCAGATCATGTTAGAAAACAGATGTTCAATGGAGGTGCGCTTTCGGTTCCTGTGATGCAATCACGCTGGCAGGATCTGGCCGACGAAATGCAATCACCCATGAATGCCGAAGCCGCTCGCTGGGGTGACGAGCACACGTCATCGCCATACAACACCATCGACCACTGGTTACCTGAAATCGGCTACCGCAAGAACACCTATATCCCGGCCCGTCACGATACCGTGATTGCCCAGCTGCGGGCAAAAAACCTCTACCCAGCGACAGACGCACCGGATTATTCACAGCACGGCGGTCAGGTGGCTTCGGGATATCAACTAAGCATTTCCAACCCGAACGCTTCCGGTGTGATTTACTACACCACGGATGGATCTGATCCCCGGAATACTGGCGGAGCGGTGTCAGGCACAGCAACGGCGTATTCGGGCACGATAGCAATCACGGCAGACGTTACTGTGAAGGCACGAGTGCTGGATGGAGGTGATTGGTCTGCTCTTAACGAAGCTGACTTCCGTCTCGCCGCACTTGCCAACAGCAGCTCGTTAGTCGTTTCTGAGTTTTCTTATAATCCAGCCCCTCCCACCAGTGCAGAAATCTCCGCAGGTTTCAACGACGCGGATGATTTTGAGTTTCTTGAGATTCAAAATATCAGTTCGGAATCAATTGACCTGCGCAATACCGAGCTTGCCGCAGGCATCACCTTCGATTTCTCGACCTCCCCGATCACCATCCTCGCCCCAGGCGAACGACTGGTAGTCGCTGAAAACACGGCAGCATTTGAATTTCGCTACGGAACTGGCACACCTTTGGCGGGTCAATTCATAGGCAAACTTTCCAACGGTGGTGAGCTCATTCTCTTGCGTGAAAAAGGAGGCTCTACGATCCAACAATTTACCTACGGCGATTCTTATCCATGGCCCGACTCCTCTGACGGCCAAGGAGCTTCGCTCGTTTTAAAAAACGCCCCGTCAAATCCCAATCCCGACGTCGCATTGAATTGGCGTGCGTCCTCAGCCACTGGCGGCACGCCCGGAACAAGTGAAACTATCCCCTCGCTACCCAACAATCCTAACGGTGACTCCGATGGCAACGGCCAAGCAGATCTCATCGATTACGTCCTATCTGGCAACTCCACACCTGGCACCGTCAGCGTGGATAGCACCGATTATTTGACCTTGAAGTTCACCCAAAAAGTCAATGCCGAGGCCGCCAATGTAATAGTGCAATATTCCGAAAACCTCACTCTGTGGACATCGGGTGGAACCGTCACCGAACTCCTCGACGAAACGTTTAACAACGACGGCACAGTTACCTACACTTGGCGATCGATCAAACCACGGTCCACAATCAACAAACAATTCATGCGGTTGAAAGTTACCGCGCCCTAGATTATATTCTACAAAATCAGTTACCTTTCATGAAATTACGCTTCACTCCTTTAGCCGCCCTGTTTCTTACATCCATAGTTTCTCATGCCGAGCAGATTAAAGCTCCATACGTCGTCGCCGTCCCCCCAGCCGACGCGGGTAGAGGCCTCATTCGCGTGAGTGAAAAAGAAATCCGCCACTACCCCGGCAAAGGCGGGAAACACATGCTGCAATCTCTCGACAACGGTAAAACTTGGAAATCCGTCCCTCTTCCCAAAAGCTACCCCGGCGCCACTTGCCTCAGCAAAGAATCTCCCGCCATCGCCCGCAATCCTGTCACTGGTGAGTTCATCCGATTCGAGCCGCTCTATCGCGGAAACAATAACAACGATGGCATCTACATCACCGAGGGTGGTATCGATGGCTCATGGAAACTCGTTCGAGACAATGAAGGCAAAGCCATTCGCCCCGGCGGCATCCTACGCAATCCACTCTGGGTCAATAACAACAAACGCATCATTATCCCCGGCCACGGAGGCGGCTGTTGGACGTGGTATTCTGACGATCAAGGGCAATCGTGGAAACGATCTAACAAAGTGCAATCTCCTCCTCACAAGCCTGGCGGCGTGCACAAGGGAACCCGCTGGAATCACGGCATGGTGGAAGCGACCGTTATCGAGTTAAAAAACAAAAAACTCTGGATGATCGCTCGCACCGCGCAGGATCAGCACTATGAAAGTTTTTCCTCTGACTTCGGCGAAACCTGGAGTAAAGCCGAGCTGTCACGCTTCTGGGGCACCATCACTATGCCCACCCTGCACAGGCTCCGCGATGGCCGTATGCTCTTCCTCTGGTCGAACACCACCGCTCTTCCTGAAAACGAAAAGGCCACGGGCCGAGGCGAAGATGCCTTCACCAATCGCGACACCATCCACGCTGCCATTTCCGAAGACGATGGCAAAACCTGGATCGGCTTCCGCGAGCTCATCCTCGATAAACATCGTAACCGCTCGGACTACGGCACATTCAAAGGTAAACAAGACCGAGGCAAGCATCAGGCGGAAGTCGTGCAGCTCGATGACAACCGAGTGCTCTACTCTTGCGGCCAACACGCCGAACACCGCCGACTCATGATCATGGACCTGCGCTGGCTCTACGAGAAGAAACGCAACTCCGACCTCGCCAAGGACGGCACCAAGGACTGGACCACCCACCAGTATATCCAGAAATACGTCGGCCACTGCGCCTACAACCGTACCCCTGGAGCACAAGTCAAAGACGGCGCGCTGAGAGTTTTACGCGTCGATGACCCATCGCTCGACAACCAAAGCCAAGGAGCCACCTGGAACTTCGCCAGCGGTCACACCGGCCTAGTCAGCACCAAGATCCGACTCGAAAAGGGCAACCAAAACGGCATCCAGATCACCCTAACAGACCGATGGTTCAACGCCGCCGACCCCAGCGTTTCCCAATTCGCTAACTACCTACTCAAGCTCGATAAAAATGGCAAAACACCCACCGGCAAACAAATCCTCACCCCCGGAAAAACCCACGAACTCACCCTCATCTGGAACGACTCCGATCAAAAAGGCCAAGCCCGACTCAAGCTCGACGGTCGTATGACTACCATCAAGCTCCCCCAGCTCAAACCCTGCCCTAACGGCATCAGCTACATCCACTTCTACAACCCAGCCACCAGCCCAGACCCCGAAGGTTTTTCCATCTTCAACACCCACGCACAGATCAAGTAACATGAAACCATCCATCTACACACTCGCCGCCCTGCTCAGCATCGCTTCCTTGCACGCAGAGACTGAAACCTTCAGTTCGTTTAAGCAGGGTGACTTCACCACTCTCAAAAGCTCCCTCGGAAAATTCCAAACCAAACGCGGCGAAGGCTCCATCTACAAAATGTCCGCCGATAACACCCCGGGCTGCCTCCGCATCAATGGCGGCGAGGGCCACAGTATCCAGCTCACTCTGAGTGCAACATTACAAAACCAAGCGCTACTTGCTCTCAGCTTCAATGCTGAGCGCTGGACGGGAGCTAAACCGTTTTCATTTTCTATCGAAGCAAGACAAGGCCGCAAGTGGGAGAAAATTTACGATGGCAACAAACTACCACTCCGCGCACTGAAGAACTCGATCAGCGTGGACCTTGGGTCGAAAAAATACACCGCCTTCAAATTCACTGCCACCACCAAGGAGGGTAGCGGCGTTTTGTTAGACAACCTACGCCTTGTCGCAGATAAGAAAATGGAAATCACCGGACTCACCGAAGACAGCGTGCAAGTGCCACTTCTCATTCGCGGCACCCATTCAAGACTCCTGCAATTTAACCTGCAAACCGAAGGCAGCAAAAAAGCCCGCACGGTTTCTGAAGTCAGCATAAGCACCACAGGAACGACCGATCTATCCAATATTGAATCCTACACGCTCCACACATCACAAAACGGAAAAACCACCGCAATCAGCACCATAGCGCCCGCCGCCAATCTCGTTTTCAAAACAAACCACACACTCGAAAGCGGCGACAACCGATTCACCCTGAGCTGTAAACTCAAACCCTCCGCCAGCCTAACAAATCGAATCAACGCAACGCTCGCCTCCGTAAAATTAAAACAAGGCCAAACCCTCCGCCCATCATCTAACGGAAAAAATTTCACCCAACGCATCGGCTTCAATGTTGCCACCGGAGGAGACACCGTCACGCGCACCAATGGCGATAAAATGATCTGCAAACGCATGCGCATCCCCGGCATGGTCACCACCAATGCTGGCACCTTACTCGCCGTTTATGATCTCCGTTGGAAACAAGGAGGAGACCTCCCTGGCGACATCGACGTCGGCCTAAGCCGCTCAACCGATGGCGGAAAAACCTGGGAAGCCCCCCGCCCCATCCTCGACATGGGCGAATGGCTCGGCCAGCCTGAGAACAAAAACGGCGTTGGAGATCCCGCCATCCTCGTCGATCGCAAGACTGGTCACATCTACGTCACTGGACTCGTCGCCCACGGGCTCAGCAGCGGTTGGTATTGGGGGAAATCCAAACCCGGTATGGACCCGAAGGACACCGGCCAAGTCGTCATCGTCAAATCCGAAGACGATGGCAAAACCTGGTCGAAACCACACAACCTAACACCCGATATCAAAGACCCCGCCTGGCAGCTCATGCTCCAAGGGCCCGGTGCAGGAATCACCACCAGCGACGGCACACTCGTCTTTGCCTTCCAATACAAGGTCAACATCGGCAGCAAAGCAAAACCCAAGTATTCAGCACGCTCAGCCCTCCTTTATAGCAAGGACCACGGCAAGACATGGAAAGTTTCCCCTGGTGTCGATTACCCACAGGAAACTACCGAGGCGCAAGTCGTCGAGCTCAACGATGGCTCCCTGATGCTCAACTGCCGCATCTCCGCAGGTGGCCGTGCCGTCTTCACCACCAAGAACCTTGGGAAAACTTGGAAACAACATCCAACTTCAGGCCGTGGCACATTTAACATGACCGGCTGCATGGCATCCATCCTGCGCTACTCTTCCACCAAAAACGGCGACAAACAAAACATTCTCCTCTTCTCTGGCCCCGCCGATGGTGGCAAAAAACGCCGCTCCCACATGTCCATCCGATACAGCCTCGACGAAGGAAAAACCTGGTCGCAGCCATACCTGTTAGATCAACTCGGCGGAGCTTACTCCTGCCTCACCCTCATCGATAACGGCGCTGGCAAACCCAAAGACATCGGCATCATCTACGAGGGTAGCCAGTCTAACATGACCTTCGAGCGACTAACCATCAATGAACTAATGAAAGAGAAATAGCACTCTATAAAGCTCATCATATTTTTATGCTCCTACCTAGCTGCGCTCCAGCTTGTCTCACACGCCAATGACGCGCAGTCGACGCGGAAACCCAACTTTATCTTCATCCTCATCGATGATGCAGGCTATGACGATTTCAGCTTTATGGGCTGCAAGGACTGGGAAACGCCTCACATCGATTCGATCGCGAAAAAGGGCGTCAATTTCACCAACGGCTACGTCACGGCCTCGGTCTGTGGACCATCACGGGCTGGCTTAATCACCGGGCGCTACCAGCAGTCGTTTGGTCACGAAGAAAATGTCACCGGAGGACTTTCCAAACCCGTGCCTCGGGAAAAATTTGGATTACCGCTCGAAATCCCAACCCTCGGGAAACTGCTGCAAAAGAAAGGCTACACCACATCTGTCTTTGGCAAATGGCATCTAGGCGAGCACGACCACTTCCACCCCAACAAACGTGGCTTCGATCACTTCGTCGGTTTTCTCGGAGGCCACCGCAGTTTCTGGCCATTGGCATTGGACAAGGCCCACAATGGCCATCAACTGATGAACAATCACAAGGTGGTCAAAACACCAGAATACCTCACTGATCACCTCGGCAAACAGGCAGTAAAGTTTATTGATTCCAACAAAAACAAACCCTTCTTTATGTATCTCGCCTTCAACGCAGTGCATTCGCCCCTGCAAGCCACGGAAGCCGACTTAATATCACTCGCACATATCACGGATAAAAAACGTCGTGTCTTAGGTGCGATGACCATCGCGCTGGATCGCTCAATCGGCCATGTCTTAGACTCGCTCAAAAAACACGGGCTCGAAAACAATACTCTCATCGTTTTCAGCAACGACAACGGAGCTGCCACCTATCTAAAAACGAACAACGGCGGCTTGCGCGGCAGAAAAGGCACCGTCTGGGAAGGTGGACTGCGCGTGCCGTTCAGTGCTTCATGGAAAGGACACATTAAAGCCAATACTGTTTGCGGCACACCGGTCAACACGCTCGATATTGGGTCAACATTTTGCAAGTTGGCAGGATACAGCGATGCCGAGATCAAGCAGCTCAAGCTCCCTGGCACAAATCTCCTCGAGCTTGCATCAGGCAAACAAATCGACCGCGCGCTCTACTGGCATCGTGGCAATACCTCCGCCATCCGCCGT
The DNA here is from genome assembly GCA_049609505.1 of Akkermansiaceae bacterium. Classification (GTDB taxonomy): domain Bacteria; phylum Verrucomicrobiota; class Verrucomicrobiia; order Verrucomicrobiales; family Akkermansiaceae; genus Oceaniferula. The sequence goes on from JBMYYO010000039.1 coordinate 7,605, forward strand.
GGCGACTGGAAACTCATCTCGACCAAAAACAAACCTAGCTTCTTGTTTAATCTTACCGAAGACCCCAAGGAAACCAAGAATCTACTCAAGGTTGATACAAAGAAAACCCAAAACCTATACTGGCAACTTCAAGCATGGAAACGGTCACTGCCTGAGCCGCTCTGGACCAAAAAGGCATCGAATAAATATGACGTGCATTTAATGAAATACTGGGATCAGAATTGAAAAAACCTATTTGATTAAGCACATCAGGGCTGACCTGCTTTCGGGGACCTCTAAAAAGCTGGTAGAAATGTATTCAAAATACAGCGAAGAAAGCAGAGGCAGCATGGCACTACAGCCGACTGATAATCCAGATAGCCAGAAAAATGATCTTGAAGGGAAACCGCAACCAAGCATCATCACCCGATCAATATGAAACCTACACACATACTCTCACTCATCTCCTGCCTCGGGTTCTGCCTATTAAGCGCCAATGCGCGTGAATGGACCAGCGCCGATGGAACCCAAACCTTCAAGGGCGAATTGAAGGCTTACAATAAAAGCAACGGGACCGTCACTGTAATCAAACCAAACGGCCAAAGGCTACGCTTCAAGCAGTCTCTCCTCTCCGCTAAAGACATCGAATATTTAAAAACAGATGGTCAAAAACTTCTCGCACAAGGCGGCAAGAAAAAGGCTATGGCTATCAAAGAACTCCCGGACGTTTTGCCCGATCCCGATGGCAAGGAAGCTGACATGAAAAAGCCAGTGCAAGTTTACATCCTGTTAGGGCAATCCAACATGCTCGGCTTTGGTAAAACCAACGCCCTACAAGCAGCCACCAAAGCGGGCAAGTATCCCTATTTAATCGATGATGCAGGCGCATGGACGGTACGCAAAGACGTGAGGAACGTTCGCGTGATGTGTTCCGGCACTGGGCCATCGAAGGACTACACCAACGACTGGATGACCATTAAGGGAAAAATCGGACCAGAGATCGGGATAGGCCACCACCTCGGCCACGTTACCGATGCACCAGTGATGATTCTAAAAAGCTGCATCGGCAACCGCAGCCTTGGATGGGATTTGCTTCCTCCTGGAAGTGAACCCTACGAACACGGCGGTAAAATGCAGCCCGGATACCGTGGCACCCCTGAGGACCCGAAGGGCAATGGCGAGCCCGTCAAAGGTAAATGGTATGCAGGCTGCCAATATGATGGCGACATCGCAGCTGCCAAGAAAGTGCTAGCCAACCTTGATAAATACTACCCTGGCGCCAAGGAATACGAAGTTGCCGGATTCTTCTGGTGGCAGGGCGATAAGGATATGCGTAACCCAGCCCACTACGAACGCTATGAGAAAAATCTGATCCAATTGATCAAACAGCTACGCAAGGAATTCAACTCCCCTGATGCCAAATTTGTCACCGCCTCACTCGGCCAAACTCAAAAAGGCTCCACAAAAGGTGACGGTAAAATCCTCAATGCCATGGAAGCCGTATCAAAAAGCAATGACCCCGATCTCAAGGGCAAGGTCGGCTTTGTTTACACCCACCCTCTATCAAAAGGTGGCAGCTCAAGCGGCCACTACAGCGGCAACCCAGAAACCTACATGAACGTCGGCGAAGCCATGGGCAAAGCCATGGTCGAGCTATTACGCAAATAGCATCACACACACCGCTCCTATAAGTATGATCACTCGCTTAGTATTGCTACTTACACTATTCACTCTCCCTACCTTGGCAGCAGAGAGTAAGACGCCCACGGTTCTGCTCATCACTCCATCAAACCTAAAAAAATCTTGGAACGACTTCGCCAAATGGAAAACCGATCACGGCAAACCGACCAAGATCATCACCACTGAAGAAATAAGTAAGAGCTTCAAAGGCCCCGACCTCCAAGAAAAAATCCGCCTCTGCGTCCGTCAGTATATCGAGAAACACAACACCCGCTGGATCATTCTCGGTGGCGATAGTTTACCGGGCGGCAAGGGCATCGTGCCAGATCGTGATACCGTGCATCAGACACGATGGGGGAAAAACACAGACATTCCAACTGACATCTACTACCTCTCCCCCACCAACTGGGATGCTGATGGCGATGGAATTTACGGTGAGTTCACGGACGACAAGAAAGCCATCACCTACCCCGATGGCAGCGTAGGCCTAGGGCGCATCCCCGTGCGCACTGCAGCTGATGTCAAGGCCTACACGGACAAGATCATCAGCTACGAATCTAACTACCCGAAGGGGGATTTCAAAAACACCTTTGTCTATACCTGCACTGTCCGCGGCGCCTACGCCAAGGTGCACCGCAGCTGGGATGACCACCTATCAAAACTACTTCCAGAAAAAAACATGTCGCGCTTCTTTGCAGACAAAACACCGTGGGACAAAAGCAGCCCGGGTGATTTCCAGCTCAACAATCAAAACCTCTCAGAACTGATCAACAAAAAATCCACTGGCAAACTCCACATCCACGGTCACGGACTACGCCACGGATGGGTGTTAGAAAAGCACCAGATGTTCACTCAGAAAGAGGTCAGCAAACTCACTAACAAAAACGCATACCCAATCATCACAACCGTCTCTTGTTTTACCGGCCACTATGATGCCCCTAAAGATCCGTGCATCAGCGAGTCCATGCTGAGAATGCCCAATGCAGGCGCCATCGCCATCGTATCTCCCTGCCGCGAGGGTAAACCACATTTCCTAAACCCCCGCACCGATTTCCCACTGATGGTAAAGGAAGGAAAAATGGATGGCACTACAAGCACCATGACGTTTTTCTGGAAGCACGGCATCGAGGAGAAACTTACCACCGGAATGGCATTGATGAAAACAAAAGCGGGCATGAAGGAGAAAGCCACCAAATCTAGTATGTTTCACATGTGCTTATGCGAACTTAATTTGTTAGGCGATCCCACTCTCGCGGTGCATCCTTCAAAATAAAATTTGATCAGCCTCTATAAAAAACCAAGCGCGACCATCGTTTACAACACTCCTGCTAACAGCCTATTCATTGGCACTGCTGGGTGGCCAATATTTCCGCGGTTCAGCTCGGTGGCTTATACCAATGCGGAATTCATTCCTTAAATAATTTTTCTCACCTGCTCATGCATCTCGTATGAGTGGGCTTTTTATATTCGCCTAAAAGCTGATCACCGCACGGATACTTTTGCCTGATGTCATGAGTTCCACACCTCTGTTGATCTCTTCCAGAGGAAGTCGATGCGTAATCAGCGGAGCCAGATCCAGAGTGCCTTGTATTGCATCTTCCACATAGCCAGGAAGCTCACTTCGCCCCTGCACTCCGCCAAAGGTGCAGCCAAGAATTTTCCGCCCACCTAGAACTGCCGTTGGGTGAATAGACACACGATCATCAGCAGGTGTATTGCCTAACAAACAACAAGCCCCCCACAACGGATGAGAGGCATTGATCGCTTCCTGCATCGCGGGGATCGCCCCAGCGGCCTCAAAAGTGTAGTCGCAACCTCCTTGGGTCGCCTCGATAATCCACTCGGCAGCGGCACCTGAGATATCATTTGGATTAAGCACATCTGTTGCGCCGAAGCGTTTTGCGAGATCAAACTTATGGGCATTCAAATCCACCGCGATAATTCTCTTAGCACCCGCCATCCGCGCACCCTGAATGACGGACAACCCAATACCACCAAGCCCGAACACCGCAACAGTGCTACCAGACTGCACTTGTGAAATTTTCCTCACCGCCCCCAGCCCTGTAGTGACCGCACAACCTAACAAACACACTTCTTCAGAGGGCGCATCTGGTGATATTTTGGCAAAAGAAATCTCCGGAGCTACAGTGAATTGAGAAAACGCAGAGCACCCCATGTAGTGGAGGATCTCTTTTCCTTGATAAGAAAAACGCGATGTCCCGTCCATGAGGACACCTAGTTTTTGGGTAGGCATAATGGTATCACAATTATTCGATTTCCCCGTAGCACACGGCACGCAATGCCCACATTCGCCTTTGTAAAGCGGGATCACTTTGTCACCCGGCGACAACAGAGTGGCGCATTCACCCACCTCCCTAACAATGCCGCAACCCTCATGACCAGGAACAAAAGGAAACTTCCGCCACGGCTCACCACCCGAAGCAGAGTGCACATCAGTGTGGCACAGACCACAAGCCACCATCTCGACAAGAACCTCTCCTTGTTTCGGCCCCTCAAGATCAATTTCAAGAACTTCGAATCCTCGCCCTGCTTCGAATGCTACGGCTGCTTTTGTTTTCATATCAATCTAACAAACACGACCCCGCTTGTGATACCCAACGTGCCCCCGTGGCGTTTCTCCGACCCACCGGTCATCCGTCGGCTCACTGGCGAGCTGGTAACGGGTATCCGTGGAGATGCGGATGCTCCCAGATTGATTATCGAGTGATGCGTGTACGAGCTTCATAGAAAATGTTAGGAGATCACCCATTTCAAACTTGGGTGATGTAAGCCAGCGACCGCCAAGTTTCTCACGGAGTGAACGAGGGTTTTTAGATAACCACCCGCCCCACACTTTATTATCATCCATAGCCTCGAGATCAAGGTGATCTGGCAGTTTCCTGTTAGAACAATAATCATCAACATCTCGCGAGAGGTAGTTTTTAATTTTTTCTTCATGATCGCGAGAATTTTCCAGAATCATCAACCCGCCTGTGCGCAGGTCAATATCACTCCATGGCACCCAGCTGGTAAAAAGATTATGCGTCCCTCGCCCCATGTAAACAAGATCACAGTGCGGCACCGTGCCAAAGCCAGGAGCCATAGCTCGATACCAAATCTGATCGTAATGCAGGCATGGGCCGCCAAGGAAGGAGGCAAAGAACTCCATAATGCGCCCTTCATAGATAAAGTTTTTTATCTCCGGCACTTCATCGACAATTCCATCCAGCGTAGCAGACCCCTTACTTTTATCATTGATTCCTTTTAACAGATCTGGGTGTGGGATCGCGAGCATAGGATCGGTGCCAGGTTTCAAGAATCCATGACGCGCCATGCGGTCGGTGAGTTTTTTACGGATCTCAACGATACCTTCTCTTTCCCAAAACCCCTTAATATAAAGATAGCCATCTCGGTGGTAGCTGGTTCTAGCTTCGTCCATTTGCACAAAGGGATCAGCCGTGAATTCATTCAAGTAACCAAAAGCCTCTGCGCTGGTATCAAGATCATATCCCCGGCTCTTTAGCGTGAGCCCAGACTCGATATCTACTGGCTGTGATGATTGGAAAATGGGATTAGGATAAACGGTAGGCATAGTGACTTGAATATGGTTCTAAAGCGTGGCGTGGAAAATACTGACCACTAGCCCGTGGGATTCCTTACCTCCGGATTAACTAACCATTGGGTTAGCTAACTGGGGTGGCAATCCACATATGATCAGCAACACACACGCTACCACTCCCCCCGCACGAATAGCAACATACCCATTATGGCCTTTTTTTAAGGCCATAATGATATACACTCATGGGTATGAAGAAGATGAATGCGTCTAAGTTTGAAAAACAATACGTTCGCGACCAAGCAGCCGAGGTGATCAGCGAGAAAATACGCAGCGGTGCGTGGTCGGATCACCTACCCAGCGAGCGCTGGCTCAGCCAACACCTTGGGGTAGGGCGCGATCAGATACATCAGGCTATTCTCAAGCTCAGAGAGCAGGGCGTCATTTCCCTTTCTAAACGCAGAAATCAAATCAAAAGCACGAACACTACAACAAAATCACCTATAACCGTGGTGTTTCTAACTCCACAAAAACTGCAAGACGCCAGCCGTAGTTTTCTTTTCTGTCTGGACCACCTGAGGCATAGGCTCGATCGAAAAAACATACCTGTCCGTGTGGAAACTTCCGTAAACATGAATGCAGTTGCTGTTGGTAAGCGGCTAAAAAAATTCACCCATCAATATCCGCAAGCACTCTGGATACTGCACCGCGCGACCCCAGCCGTGCAGCAATGGTTTCAATCACAAGACCTGCCAATGATCATTCTTGGCACCGCTTCTAACAAAATAACAGCACCTTATGTTGACATCGATCACCAGGCGGCAGTGCGGCACGCCATCGGGGTGATGCAGCGCGCTGGACACCCACTCAGCTCCATCCTCCTACTTCGCCCTAACAACCTTCTTGAAGGCATACAGAGCATAGAAACAAGCTACCGTATAGCAATGGATCACCACCGGGTAGATGCCGCCGTTATGAGCTACCCAGAGAAACCGAGCGCTCTGCGTAAAAAACTAACAAGCCTCTTTCGCAAGAACCCGAACATGATCAAAGGCATTATCATATCATCACATCGCGCAGCCGCCCATCTGAACGGATGGCTGAGTGCCGAACAGGGAATTGTAACAGGCAGAGACCTATCACTCATCTGCCTTGCCGATGGATCCGATCTGGAAAACCTCTACCCATCAGTAGCTTACTACTCTATCGATGGACAAAAGTTTTCCACGAGAATCTTCAGGATGATCAACAGCTTCCTCGCTGGCAATCATTCTCAGATCAAACAAGCAAACCTCCTCATCCCCGACTTCAAACAAGGATCATCTGTCTGCTAATCACTCGATTTTTTTTGTTACTCATTTCAGCAACCAAGCGTTTACAGAGCGACCAAGCTAGGGATAGGTCCGCGAAGATATGGAAGTATAAGGGCCGAACTCGGCAGCAGATACAGATAGCTAAAACAACAACCTGCACCTGTATTTTCTTGGCGGCATTCCTTCCAGATAATCAACCGTATGGTCGGCAGTTGTAGTTGGTTTTGAGGGCAACTGAAATGCCCAGTGATCTACGGGATTATCTGCATGAACCGATACTGCACGGTGCCCAGTTTGAGAATCTATCCTAAAACGGCCTTGGTTTCCCAGCGCGTTATTTTACCTTATACCCCATTTGGCGAAGGGTTTGAGCAACATCACTCTGAGTCGTTGTAGCATGGCTGATGACGAGTTCGATCCGACCGCTTTTACTTGTTAGATTGCGAAGCTCCACTCCGTCCATGCCTTGAATTTTTGTTTTGAGCTGCTGTTCTTGTTCCTGCTCAATAGGCCCATCGACTCTCAGGGTAACAAGATTGCCGTCAACCGTAATCCCTCCCTGTGTGAGAGTTTCAGAGATTGCTTTCATATTCACCTTGCCGGGCGCATATAATAAATCAATCCGGCCGCTTTCCGCACATGCGTGCCCCACAGTGACTCCCTCTGTATTACTTAGAATGGAAGTGACGTGTGTAAAACAGTTTTCTGCCTGTAAGTTGCGCACCGCTAGGCTAATCGGCGTCGTTGGTTTTTCGACCAGCGCAGCGGATGCACAATCAGCACAGCCTTCATGACCGCCGACATGATGAATATGTTGTCTCGCTGGTGCTGCAGCTTTAGGCTGAGGCTGTCGCGATGTCTCCACTTTTTGAACGGGAGAACTTTTTGGGGGAGCAGGCTGTGTGGGGCGTGATGACGAGCTGTTTCTGGCACTTTCATTTGGGGTTTCCTGCGCTGGAGACGGAGTATTCAAAAGTAGTTCACGTGCAAGGAATGCACACACAACACACACAACACAAACGGCAGAAGTTCTCCAAAGCATACTTAGATTTAATCTCTATTATTATATCTAGCCAAGCTAAAATTTAGCTACTCTTCGTCCTCCTCTTCATCATCCTTGGGGTTAAGATTGGCGCGTATATTTGCCGCGTCTGTGAGGTGCCGAATGACTTCGGGCACGTTATCACCGATCCAAGCTTTATTACTCCTCGGCCCTTGTTGATGCATTTTATAACGCCACCTGCCGTCTCCGGTAGCCTCCACCTTGACTGTGTAGATAGCTTCACCCGCTAGGCTTGAAAATGCTTGGTTTAATCCACGAGCCCCAGAAAAAGCAGCTGCGCGATTGGGCCCCAGATGATTGGATAAAACTTGATTAAACTCATCACCGATTTTCGAAATCTGTGTCTTGAGGTTCGGCACGGTGATCTGAACTGAGCCGTCTTTAAGTGTTACAGATTTTGCATTTGCAGCCTCGATTTCGCGTAGTTTCGCGCGAGCTTGTCGCCACGCGTGTTGTAATCCTGCCTTCTCACGATCACTTATTTGCAATGCTTCTATAAGTTCTCCACTGGATGAAAATAAGTCATCATGGACGTCAATTTGCTTCCCTGAGCTTGCTAGTTTTTCTAACAGGTCAACAGGAACCACAATCAGATCGGCATCGCTGGGACGGGGGAGTCCCGAAACTGCGGCCAAGTCTTCCGAGCGCGGGACATCCACTTTTTGTCGGTCCGCAGATCTTGACCTTGAACTGGATCGACTTCCTCTTCGCTCGCTAGTGGCAGATTGTGAGGGCTCGTGCGGTGTCGAATCTGCTGGGTCGGCATCGTTTTGATCGAGGATTCCTCGAGTAAAAAAGCCAACCAATAAACAGCTGACGCCCACGGCGATGTATTTCCAAATCATGATATAACTATGGCAGAAATATGATGGTGCTAGAATGAAAAAACCCTCCCTAGAAAGATTCCAAGGAGGGCTGTGTGTATGATCTGAATATTACTCAAATACGAGATAGCCGACTTGCTCAGTAGTGTGCTTGCGCTCGCTGTTGGCTAGCTGGTCTTCGTCACAGGCGATGGTCAATTGGGTGGAGGTGATGGGATTAGCTCCGTAAAGCACGGCCCAACCACCGTCACCACCATCGAGACCCGCCAAGCTCACTGCTGCTGCGCTGGCAGTTGTTAGTCCTGACAAGCTGTAGTTGTATCCGCTGCTGGTATTGCCTGTGCCGCGCACGATATCGCTGCCCACACCGGCGGTGTAGTTCACGCCATTGATGCTACCGTTTCCAGATTCAATGACGATGTATCCAACCGTTTCGTTGGCTCGTGTTTTATCGGGATCTTCCGCAACCATTTTACCTAGGTTCAGATTGCCCGCGTTCGGCGGTGAGGTGCGACTGCTGCCGTGGCACCAGAAGGTGGACCAGTCGGCATCATTGGCACTCATCACCTGACCGACCACAACCGGGCTGGTGTAGGCGTTTTGATAGCTGCGCGATTCCGATGTCCAGGCATTCTTGGCACCAGTGATGGTGGAGGTGTATTTGACGGCTTCCATTTTCACACCGTCATTGGCGACGGTATAAACACCCTCCTCCACCGCGACGATGGAAACATCGCATGAGACGGCTCCCGTTTGGCCGTCTGCACGATCTATCTTCACCTCAAAGCCGCTTCCAGAAACGTTACGGATGCGTGTGACCACAGGTGCCACGCTACTGTTAGGGTAGATTGGCGTGGCGATGATCACGGCGGAATTGTAACTTTGCCCGAGATCAACACTGGTCCAGCTACCGCTGCTCACGCCATTCACGGTGGTGCGCACAAGCTTCGGTGAGGAATCAGCCTCAGTAGCGAAACTTCCAACACTTCCCCATGCCTCACCCGCGCTGTTGACGGCACGCACGGTGAAGTAATAGGTGGTTCCTTCCGTTAGGCCGGTAAGCCCACTTGTGTAGTTACCCGTTGTCAGGTTCCCTTGGGCGATGCTATTCGACCACGCACCGGCGTTCGTGCCTTCATTGGTCTCACCGTAGTAAACTGTGACGGTCGATGCTTCTCCGCCGTCGTCGGTGACGCTGAAGGCGACATCTGCCGCGGTCTGAGTCATGCCACTGGCACTACCGGTCGCCACTGCCGGAGCGGTGACTTCCATCACGTCCGTGACAGTGACGTTTACAGTCGCTGTATCAGTTAGGCTACCGGAATCAGTTACGGTTACTGTTAGTGTGTAGGCGCTGGTTGTTTCATAATCGAGTGCAGTTGCCGTGGTGATGTTGCCGTTTGAATCAATGGCAAACGCACCGCCTGTGTTTCCTCCAGTGATCGCATATCCGAGGGTGTCACCTGCATCCGGATCGGATGCGGAAACACTAGCTACTGAACTTCCGGTAGTGGAATCCTCGGCAATCGCTCCTGATGTGTTCTGCGCCACTGGGCTCTCATTAACGTTGGTGACATTTACCGTGACGGTAGCTGTATCTGTTAGTGAGCCACTGTCGGTCACTGTCACCGTAAGCACATGCTGAGCGGATGACTCGTAGTCAAGGCCTGCGGTGGTAGTGACATTTCCGCTGCTATCGATAGCGAATAAACCGCTGCCGTTTCCAGCTGTGATGGCATAGCCGAGGGTATCACCAGCGTCGGCGTCACTGGCTGAAACGGTGGCGACATTACCACCTGACGCAGCGTTCTCGGCAATGCTTCCCGATGTGTTGGATGCTGTCGGAGCTTCGTTGACATCATTGACGTTAACGGTGATCACTGCGGAATTTGTGAAACCAATCGCATCGGTAACTTCCACCGTCAGGGTGTAAGCTGGAGTGGTCTCGAAATCGATCGCACCGGCAACTTCGATTTGACCATTGGTATCAATGGAGAACGCGCCTCCTGTATTTCCTGATGTAATGGCATAGCTTAAGGCATCACTATCGGGATCGTTTGCGACGACGTTGCCCACGGCTGTGGATACGCTCGAGTTTTCATTCACAGCAAATGTAGCCGCCGCAATACTCGGAGCACCTCCTAGCTCATCAATATCGGCATTACTCAAGGAGCGAGAGAACACCATCACCTCATCGATATCACCATTAAAGTAATTTCCATTGTCACGAGCATCGTAACCAACCGAAACTTCACGAGCGAGTAAGGCTTTGACCGTGCCACTTCCTGAGGCTGCCACCTGGCCATCGATCAGAATATCGACATTGGCTCCCGTGCGTCTGACCGCAAAATGGTGCCAGTTGCCATCATTGACTGTAGTTGTTGTGGTCAGGTTGACTTGATAGCCACTGTTGTAGATGAAGAAGGTCACTGTGCCATTACCGTTAACATTGAGCATGTATTCTCCTTGGTAACCTGACCCGCCTGCTTCGCGTTGTTGGATCAACGTGCCTGTGGCATTGAAGCCTGCGGCTGTTTTTGCCCACATTGAAATACTGAAGTCACCCGAACCTAATAGAGCCGCTTGGCTGCCTGCGTTCATCTGGTCGGTGCCACCATCTAATGAGAGGGCGTTCTGATTGCGGCCCGCCACGAAGCTTGCGCCTGTGACTGTTCCCGCATAACCGTTTCCAGAATAGTCGGAGGCGATGTTGCCGGCTGTCTCGTTCATTGGCCAGTAGCTGTGTAGGTCCGCATAGACGGCGGATGGTGTGTCTCCACCATCCGCAGGGTCACTCCCTTGAGCAACCTCCAACGCATCTGCAAATCCATCGTTATCGGAATCACCGTTGTTAGGATCCGTGCCAGCGGCAAGCTCTCCTGCATTACTGAGTCCATCGTTGTCCGGATCACCGCTACCATTCTGAGCAGAGACGGAGCCGAAGTGTGTGACCTCCCAGCTATCGGTTAGTCCATCGGAATCGGAGTCGGGATTGGTATCGTTCACGGTAACATCGAAGCTAGTTGTGACGAGTGTGTTGAGGCGGTCAGTGCCTCTCACTGTGATGGTTACCGTGCCCGTTTCGTTTCCAAGGTGGGTAAGGGTTAGATCGCTACCATTCATTACTGCCTGGATGAGATTCGTGTTTGTATTTCCGTGTAATCCCACGCTAACGGAATCGCCAGGATCGCCATCGGCAAAAACGCCAGACAGGTCAATCACGACAGGTGCAGCACCTTCGTCCATGGAAACATTCGACGGCGCATTCGCCAATGTCGGGGCATTGTCACCACTGGTAAAAATTGCGGGTGTTGTTAGCAGCGTGCGCGTAAAGCCAGGACCTTCCCAAGCTACTGCCACGTGATCGCCGCCGCCGCCCTCTTTGTGAAGTATTTCCACTGCGTAGGCTTTTCCTGCTTCAAGCTGAAGCACGGATGATTTTTGAGATCCTGATTGATCCCAGTTCTGATAGCCTGTCCATCCGCTGACATTGGCTACTACGGCTAGATTGGAGGGATCGTTATCGCTACTGATCGATAATTGACTGTGATCATCACTGGCTATCCAGAATGTGTAGTCACCTGTTGTTGGGGGAACGATGACACCATAAACGCGATGGCCGAGTGAGTCACCAACGTTTTGACCAGAGTCGACCGATGTCCAGATACTACTAGAGCTTGGGCTATCTGGATAGTTGGCGCTTCCAGTGAGGTTTGATATCGAGTTTCCAGATACCCCGTTGAAACGATCGGCTACCAGTCCGGCTTGAATCGGATTGGCAGCAACGACACCTACTAACACAGGCGCTGTTACGGAGCTTGATCCATCGTCCACTGTGTAAGTGAATGAGTCGCTACCCGTATAGCCGTTATCAGGCGTGTAGATTAGGTTGCCATCGGAGTGGATCACCACCTGACCGTGTGCCGGTTGGCTCACGGTGATAGAAACTCCACTGGAGTTAGCATCGTTAGAAAGAACATCAATGAGCGTCTGGCTGCCAGCGAGGGATGTGGCTGTATCCAGTGAAGGAAGCACGCCTGCACCCGTGTAGTGCGCCAGAAGATAGCTAGTTGATTTCGAACCGGTAGTTGTTTCGGCATCGCCGAGGGTGTCCTCTGTGAGGTAGGCGCTGATGCCATTTCCTCCGATGGTTTTTTGCATACTAACGAAACCGTCTTCTCCTGGGTTGGAGCCACCCCAAGGAACGGATAGGTCTGAGCTTGTTAGTGCCGAATGGATCGTGGGAAACCGATCAAACACATTACTAGATCCGCTTTCACTGAGGTTGCCAAATCCAGCATAACCATCCGTTCCAGCGTTTCCAATCTGTAGCTGATAGTCGCCAATTTGATAGGAGCCCGCTTCGATGACAAGATAGCCAATATCCTCAGCCGCGCGTGATGTGTTAGGATCTTCACCGACGTGTTTCCCGAGCACAATTGAGTTGTTACCCGCTTTATACCAGAAGGCGGACCAGCTTGTGTCATTGCTCGACATCACTTGACCGAACACGGTGGGGATAAAGTAGTGGTCGTATCCAGTGTAGGCGTATGGCCGTTCGGTGCCGACAAAGTTTCCACCCGTATCCGTGGTGGTAGAACTATACTTCACGGCCTCCATTTTGATGCCGTGGGTTGCAACATTGTAAACTCCCTCTTCAACAACAAGGAAACGCACGCCGGTGAATCCGACGGGTGAGGCCGAGCCATCAAGACGATCAAGTTTCACTTCGAATGAGCTACCAGATGCATTGCGGATGCGTGTAGCCATCGGCGGCGCCTGTCCACTCACCAAAGGTTGCGCGATAACGATCATTGAGGTATAGGATTTTTCCAGATTCACGGTCGTCCAAGTTCCTCCCTCAGCGTAGCCGTCAAATGCAGCCAGCTTGGGATCAGATGCTGCTGCAACCACCGCCACTGGGATCGTAGAAGTAAACTGATTGCCGGTGTTATTACTCACAGTGTAAGTGAAGGAGTCAGATCCGGTGAAGGAAGCGGTTGGCGTGTAGGTGTAGGTGCCGTCGCCATTGCTTGTAACTGTGCCATTGCTAGGCTGGCCTACGGAAACTAACGTCAGTCCTCCATCGTAGCTAAAGTCATTGATGCTTGGGTCCACAAATTTCACTGCGGTATCTTGCGTAATTGTTAGGGTTTCCTCAACGCGCTCAATAGGCATCCACGCGGTCAGCCCTGAGACCTCGGCCTGAACGGCAGTAGAGCCAGAAAGTTGCCACGCGGCAAAAAATGCGGATGTGTTAAAGCCGGTGCGGTTACTGGTTTGGCGAATCCATTCATCGATCTTCGCTTGGCTATTGGGAAAATTACTCGACGGCATGGCGGACATCGAGGCCACGATATCCTTCACAAGTGACGTGCCAAACTCAACGGTGAGCAGATCGAAAGGGGTTCCTTTGACGTCCACTGCGTAATGGTTGTAATGATTCCATAGATCATCAGTAGATAACCTGAAGTAATTGTTAATGCGGCCCACCGTAAGCTCCTGTTTCCAGGCATACTTACGTGCCGTTGCTTGGAGCCACTTGCCGCCCAGGTTCGGGCTGGTTTCGCCGAATTCATGAAACTGGAAATTTCCAGAATCGCAGATGTGGCCATACTCGTGAAGTGTTAGAGCATAGGCACTTGCCTTGAGGCTTAGGGAGTCGACTAGGTTGGAGGTTCTACCATACGACTGTGGATAGGTGGAGACACCGCCAGCGGCATAGTAGTCATGGTGGACGGGGAGTTGTCGGCCAGCATCGTAAAAGTAAAACTCACGCACCTTGCCGCAGAAGTAGTCCCACTCTGTGATCACGGCTTCCGGATCATCGAGCGTTCTCAACCAGAGGTCTGCATGGAGTACCAGAGTGGCTTCAGGGGAATCCAATACACCGAAAGGCGTGCCGCGATCTCTGATGCCCGCAACCCATGCGGCATCCGTCGAGTCACCGAGTTTGAAATAGGGAGCCTCAACCGCTCCACTGACGGTGATTTGTTGGGTGCCGGACCAAGTCACGTTTCCAGGAACGATAATCTGGATCAATCCTCCGTGTGGGTTAGCGACCTGCATCGTCGTGCTGTTAACATCAAAATTAATCATCTGATTTGGCATCACGGGGAAGTTGTTGCCGCCATTTCCTGAGCGTAAGTGGCTCACTCTAACATCGAGATTGATGTTGGAAACAGCTGTGGGGAAAGTGATGGTCACCAACTCGCCCGGCGCTGCGTAGTAGGGGGTGTAGATGGTTTTGGTGGAATGTCCTGACGGTGGTGAAACCAAATCAAAGGTAGCATTGCTCACACGAGGTGCGGCGGCTGCAACGGGAAGTGCAGCACGGTGCGGCGCCATATCAGCTGGATCCAGCTTGGCGAGAAGTGAGCATTCAATTTCCAATAGGACGCGCTCGAAGCTATCCGTCACTGGGTTTTGCTCGGTAGGTGTTATGCTGTTGACGGCGGATCCAAACGCCTCGCTCAATCGGGCATACACGATGTCGTCTGGGTTTAGAGAATCAAGCAGATCGCGCATGATACCTACCGCGAGGTCTTTATCGTTTTGCGACGCACCAGAGGGGTTTGCAAAGGTGCTCTCAATATTCTCAATGGTCACCTCGTCGTCCGCTCGGTTGATCGACTGCACGCCGCCGCTGTAATTGTTTCTGGCGAATGTGATACCAGCTTCGCGAAGGAGTTTGTTAGAAGGAATGTTCCATTTTGATTTCCCCCACCACCAACTGTAGCCAGGGCTGTAGTCGCAGCAAAATAGACCACCACCGGCGCGAACAAAGTCACCCGTTGCATCGATGATGGATTGGTTGGCATTATTGCCCAGCCAGGTGACGAACACCGCCGCGCCTTGTAGATCGGTGGTAATATTTGAGGTATTGGATACTACGACGTTGGTGTAGCCCTCAGCAGTAAGCCAAGTGCTTGCTTGCACATTGAGCGTTACAATTTTCAATGACTGATCCGTAGATCCAGCCAACCAGGTGATTCCATTTTTGTAAAAATTACCCGTTGAGGTGTTACTGCCGTAGTTGTTCATGTTCAACCACTGGTGATCTGGCATCGCTACCAGTTTTCCAGACCCCAGTGAACCAGCTGCGATCATCGGTCGTGTTTCATTCTCCCCAGAGTAATTTGAAACACTAAACGCACTAGGCCCCCATGCCGTCATGTGCCCAGGTTGAGTGGGATCTAACAAGGATGTAACATTCGCCAACAACGCATCCCTAACCGACTCCGCATTCAGCGCTGCATTTACAGAAATTGTCACCGTCGCAGTGTCCGTTCCTCCGTTTCCATCGGAAATCGTATAAGTCAATGTATCCCGGCCTTTGAATCCCGCGTTCGGTGTGTAGCGGTAATGGTTCGCGCCAACATTGATAATCGACCCGTTCGATGGGCTGCTAACGCTCGTGATGCTCAGATTGTCACCATCAGTATCGGTATCATTTAGATGGAGATAATTGAGTTCTAACACCAGCCCCTCTTTGCTGGCGATAACATCGTCATGGGCGACAGGTGCGGCGGCGTGGCTGGTGGCAATCGCGCACCCTAACAACAGGGTGCTCAACCCTCCTTTAGGTGGTCGGTTTGTTTTCATATTTTGTATTGATCAGTGTTGGTCTGGGGTAATAGATAGCAAAATATCAACCGATGTGATCACGGCTAGATATTAGTGTGAATCTACTGCGCTACAAAAGGGTGCAGTTTTTCATTGTATATTGATTATTAACTACATAGAGATAGTTCTATGATCGTTCCAAAACGTGTTCCGCTCAGCCGAATCACTGCAAATGCCTTGGAAAATGAGATACTCAACAAACGATGGGAGAGTAAGCTCCCTGGGTACCGAGCCCTGTGTAAGGAGCTTCAGGTAAGCCGGAAAACCCTGGTTGCTGCCTTAAAAATACTCACTCGCAGAAAACTGTTACTGCCCACCAATGGGACCAGAGCCCGGCTGATTAACCCGTTATTCAAAGATGCCGACACTGACAAACCCTCAGGTAAACGTAGGAATCTTGTGATTCTAACGGATTCGCATTTTCTGGAATATGACGAGAGGAAAAATGAGTTATTCGAGCGTATCCAATCCTCCTTGGCAGAACGCGGCTGGCACTGCCAACGTGTGGATACAGAAGAGATCAGCCACCACCCCAAAGAGCAGTTAGAAAAACTCCATAGGCATAACCCGAATGCCCGTTGGCTTATTGATAACCCAAGCTATGAAACCGTGAAGTGGTGTGTTCGAAAAAATATAAGAGCTGTTGCTTATGGAGGAACGATGAAGCGTATAAAGATCCCATGTGTCGGGAGTAGTCTATCAGGACTGCTTATGCAAACTCATCAGTATTTTCAGTCGATCGGGCACAAACGAATTGTCCACCTGATTGAGCGTCCTTCTGAAATTTCAATTAACATTTACGAACGCTATCTCAAGAAACAACATTTGACGTTTCGCAAAAACTATCACCTTCCCAACATTGACGAAATAACAGCAAAAGGTTTTCACAAGATGCTTGAGGGGTTGTTTTCAATCACACCACCTACAGCGATCATGGTATCGAGCAACAGGCAGCTGATTGGGCTTCTTGGCTTCTGTATTCAACACAACATTAAAATAGCCGAGGATCTTTCGGTGGTCATTTCAAAAGATTCGATGAACATCGATTGGTTTACCCCTGGGTTGAGCTACTACCGTCGCGCTTGGGAGCGTGAGACTCAGGAACTGTCGAATTTGATCGAGCACTATCCAGCAAACCTTCCCGAGATCCTCAATGTGCCATTACAGCTCGTTAACAAAGGATCAATCATACCTCTAAAGAAAGGCAGCAGTTCATCTAGACGCTCTCACAGGCGTGACTAGATTCGCGGTAAAAATGAGCGACTGAAATTGGCAGTGAGGAGCTGGCAGTAGCAGCTACGGCAGCAAAGGGCGGCAGGTTTGAATTCGAGACATAGGGAGTAAAATTTATATGGTTTCGAATGAAAATCATGTCAATGTCAGCCAGTGCGACAACTCAGAGTTTCCTAAAGTAGCAGGTATCATTTTTCTGTATCCATGTCAGTTTTCACTTAATATTTGCGTATTGATCCAACGATCACCATGACTCGTCTTCTTTTAATTCTTACCTCTTGCCTCTCATTACTCACCTCTGCCTCCTATGCAGCGGACCACGGTGCGGCTGCTTCGCAGCCGGGAGGAGTGCAAGCTTTTACAAAACCCAACATCATCTTTATCATGGCGGATGACCTCGGCTA
>JBMYYO010000040.1:0-24887 GCA_049609505.1 Akkermansiaceae bacterium
TATCGATATCGAATTCCTGCGGGCGTTTCTCAACCTTCGCCCATGGGTCGTCGGATTCGATTTCGCCGGGGATGATTTTGATCGCTTTCGGCGGGCAGATAAACTCGCAGAGCTGGCAGGAAACGCAGCGTTCGCGGTCCTGCTCGTCGGTTACGAGAGCGGGCACGCCTCGGTAGTGCTCGGGCAGGTGCTCATCCCATTTTTGCTCAGGATACTGCATGGTCACACCCAGCCCAGAGGAGTTGAGCTCATCGGCACCTATACTTTTGCCAAACACAGAACGGAATGCGTGGCGAGCAGTGAGATAGAGACCCTTGATGATGGCCGGAAAATACATTTTTTCCAACAGCGTGAGCTTAGGGCGTTTCAGTTTGATAATGGCCATGGTGTGATTGAATGAAAAATTTCAGATTGAAGAATGAATGATTTATTTCACCAACATCATGATTCCGGCGGTGAGGAGGACGTTGACGAGGGCGAGTTCGAAGAAGACGACCCAGCCGAGTTTCATTAATTGATCGTAGCGGAAGCGGGGTAGTGTCCAGCGCACCCAGATGAAGAAAATGATAAATGCGATGACTTTGGCGAGGAACACGCCGAGGTGGATGAGTCCACCGAATGCCATTTCTGAAACAGCGGCATCAAGCCCGAAACCAATCGACCAACCGCCGAAGAAGAGGGTGACGATGAGGGCGGAGCCGACAATCATCGCTGCGTATTCACCCATGAAGAAGAGGGCAAACTTCATCGCGGAATACTCCGTGTGATAGCCGCCAACGAGTTCCGTTTCGCACTCAGGTAAGTCAAACGGCATCCGGTTGGTTTCCGCAAAAATGGAGATGGTGAAAACGACAAAGGAAATCAACAGCGGGATGAGCAGCACCATCCGTTGGGCTGATAATCCTTCGCCCCAGAGTGGCAGCAGCAGCCAGCCGTTATCGGCCTGATACTGCACGATGTCAGAGAGGTTGAGCTGACCGAATACCATCAGCACCGGGATGACGGAGAGACCGAGCGCGATCTCGTAGGAAATCATCTGCGCACAGGAGCGGACACCACCGAAGAAGGAGTATTTGTTGTTAGATGCCCATCCTGCGAAAGTGATGCCATAGACGGAAATCGAGGCGATGGCGAAGATGAACAGCGGCCCGGCATCGATGTCTGCAATGACCAGTTTGATCTGCTCACCAAACAGGGTGATCGAGCTGCCGAAGGGGATGACGCAGAGCGTGAGGAGCGCAGGAACAATCGTCAACACGGGTGCAATCCAGAAGAAAAACTTCCGCACGTGCGACGGCGTGTGTTCTTCTTTGAGGAAAAACTTCAAACCGTCAGCCAGTGGTTGCAGAAGTCCTTGAAGGTGGATGTCTTTTTTGAAGCCAAACAAGGTGAGCGGAATACCCGTTCTGTTAGGCCCGACTCGGTCTTGGATGATCGCAGAAACACGCCGTTCAGCGTAAACAGAATACGCCACGATCGGCAAAGTCAGCATAAAGGTAAAGCCGATGATTTTGACCAGCGTGGTGATGATGAATATGAGAATGGGATCCATTTTTTAGACAGAATTAACAGAATTGACAGAATTTTTGTTAGCCTTGGAGGCGTGGGGCTGGTTGCTTGGAGTCGCAGGGAGTGTAAGACTTGAATTTCTTTTTGTATTCTAGGCTAGGGCCGCCGAAATTAAGCAATAAACCATGATTGATTCCTGTGGCTGTGAGGTAGTTGACAAGTTGAACTTCGTGAGCAGTGATGAGGTTGTGCACCGCTTTGAGTTCGATGATGAGTTCTTCACCAATGCAAAGGTCTGCGGCAAATGAACCGACGATGGCATTTTTATAGCGGACTTCGATTTTTCGTTCGGCTTCGGCTTTTACTCCTTCGAGTGCCAACTCATGCAGAAGAGCATTACGATAGACAGATTCACAAAATCCACAGCCAAGCTGACGATGCACACGCATAGCGCAACCTATCACTTGTCCAGCGAGGTCGTATGTCGTTTGCTTGTCCATGGGTAAAACCAAATTCTGTAAATTCTGTTAATTCTGTCTAAAAAACTAACCAACAATCTCGCCGCTTGCTTTGCGCTCGGCTTCGCGTTGGACGAGGGGGATGGTGACTCCGGTTTCGGTGATGACGGTGCCGTTGGCGGGGATGTTTGTTAGGGTGTGGCCTTCAAATTCAGCGATGCTGCTGGCGATGATGTTAGAGAGGGCATCGATATTTTGTGGTGCTTCCTCAGCGGGTTCGCCAGAGAGGGAGAGGATGAGGTTGCGGATCGCTTCCCAGTCGTCGCGGGCATCGCCGGGGGGGATGCAGGCGGCGTTGAGTTTCTGGAGCCTTCCGGTGACGTTGACCATGCTGCCGCGCTTCTCAGCGGTGCTGGCTGTGGGGAATACGATGTCACTCGCCTGCGCGGTGGCATTGGCGGTGGTGTTGAGAGAAACGATGAGTTCGAGCGCGCCGAGATCCTCTGCGGTAAAGCCAGCGGATTCGGTGAGGTCTTCGCTGGCAACGACGAGCGCTTTGATGCTGCCAGAGCGCACAGCCTCGCGGATGGTGTCGAGTTTCCCAGTAGGATTACTGTCTGAAAGAATCAACTTTGCTCCGGTGGTGTTAGGGTTTCGGTCGGCGGAGATGAGCATGTCGTCTGATGCTTGTTCGCGGGCGACGATGCTGAGGTTTTCCGTGCCTAGCTCGGCGGCGAGGGCGCGCATCATGAAGAGTTCCTCGTTGGTTTGGCGACCCGATGCAATCACGCCAATTTCACTCGCATCGAACTGCTTGAGCGCATCCGCAGCGGCTTCCAGCGCGTTGTCCCAGCAAGTTTCTTCGTGAATGCCATCGGCTTTGATGAGACAGGCTGTTAGGCGATCTTCATCGGTCGGGCAGGTGTAGGAGAGCCGGTGTGAATCCGGTATCCAGCACGAGTTCACCTCGTCATTCTGGCGCGGGGTGATGCGGAAGATTTTGTTGCCACGCGTCCAGACCGTGATGTTCGCTCCGGTGCCGCAGTTGGTGTCGATGCTGTCAGTTTCCTTGAGGAACCAGGTGCGCATTTGGAAACGAAAATCGTTGCTTGTTAGAGCACCAACCGGGCAGAGATCCACGGTGTTGAGTCCGTAGTTGTTCGTGAGTTCCTTGCCGGGAAAAATCCCTACGGTGGTGTGTGTGCCGCGTTCGGCAAAACCTAACACTGGCTCATCAGCGACCTCATCCATGAAGCGGATGCAGCGCGAGCACATGATGCAGCGTTCGTCATCGAGGCGAATCCGTGGTCCGATTTTAACGTTCTTGGGTTTCTTGACCTTGTCTTCTTTGAAACGGGATTGGCCTTTGCCGTGCTCAACAGAAAACTCCTGTAAGCGGCACTCGCCGGCCTGGTCACAGATCGGGCAGTCCAGCGGGTGGTTGATAAGCAAAAACTCCATCACGCCCTCGCGGCATTTTTCCACCAACTCACCGGTGGTGCGGATGCCCATGTTCTCGCCCACGGTGTTGGCGCAAGCGATGACGGGACGCGGCATCCAGCCGATTTCCTGAAAACCATCGTCCCCATACACAGGATCTTCACCTGGAGCGGGGCGGGGGGGCATACCCATCTGCACGAGACACATCCGACAGTTTCCCGGAGAGGAAAGTTTCGGGTGGTAACAGTAATGCGGCACTTCCTTCTCCGCGATTTTGCAGGCCTCGATCATACGTGTGCCACGCGGCACCTGAATCCAGTGGCCATCGATCTGCACGTTGACCATGCCCTTTTCAGCGGCGAGGTCTTTGGGAAGTTGTTTTGTTTCGGTGCTCATTTTGAGAGTAGCTTGTAGCGAGTAGCGGGTAGCTAGTAGATGATTTACGCCTAGCGGCGGATAGATTTGATGAAGGCTGCTAGCAGCCGCTTGGTATTGAGTGCTAGCGATCGGGCGTTAGCTGTATCGGAGTATTGAAGCTCGTTAGCGAGAAATAGCTGGTATTCAGCCTCTGATAGGGAGGCTTCCGCGATGTTGTAAAATTTAACTTTATCGTTTGTTCCCCATCGACTGAATCCTTCCACGATATTAGATGGAACCGACACAGCAGCGCGGCGGAGCTGCGAAGTCAGTCCGAAAATCTCTTCTTTAGGGAAGTTTTTGGTGCAGGCATAGACCTCCATCACAAAGGCGTGAGCACTTTGCCATACTTTAAGATCTTGATATGTCTTTGCAGGTTCCATTGTGAAATGCTAGCTACCAGCTACCAGCTACCAGCTACTTGCTACTAGCTACTGATATATTTAAGTTGTCGTTGGGCTTCTTCAGAGAGGTAGTCGTTCTCCTCGGATGTCTCCTCGGTTAGCTCATCGCGGAATTTTGAGATGATGGCTTCGACGGGCCAGGATGAGGCTTCGCCGAAGGCGCAGACGGTGCGGCCGTCGATTTGGTAGGCGACATCTTCTAGGGTTTGGATGTCCTCTGGGGTGGCTTGGCCACCTACAATGCGGTCGGAAATTTTACGCATCCACATCGAGCCTTCACGGCATGGAGTGCATTGGCCGCAGGATTCATGCGCGTAGAAGTGGTTCAGGTTATTGAGCACCCAGGAGATTTTGCGGGAGTCGTCCATGACGATAACACCGCCGGAGCCAGCCATCGAGCCGCAGGCGGCGATGGTGTCAAAATCCATGGGGATGTCGTTGAAACTCAGCTCACGCTCGCTGCCGTCTGGGTTTTTTAGCTGATAAGTTTCATCGCAGCGGAGGATTTTTGCCGATGAGCCGCCGGGGATGCAGGCTTTGAATGTCCTGCCGTCGAGTGGTCCGCCACAAACGTCGTTAAGCAGCTCGCCCATGGTGATTTTTCCAACCTCGACCTCGTAGTAGCCGGGGTTTTTGACATCGCCGGAAACACAGAGGATGCGGGTGCCGGTGTTGCGTGGCACGCCGAGTTTGGCGTATTCCTCGCCGCCCATTTCGATGATGTGTTTGACGTGACAGAGCGACTCGACGTTGTTCACAATGGTCGGTGCCATGTATAAACCGAGTGCCGCTGGGAAGTAGGGAGGCTTGATGCGAGGGTAGGGGCGTTTGCCTTCGAGCGACTCGATTAAGCCCGTTTCCTCACCACAGATGTAGGCACCGGCGCCTCGGTGGACGTAGATTTCAAGATCAAACCCTGAGCCTAACACATCCTTGCCGATGAAGTTTTTTGCCCGCGCTTCCTCGATCGCTTTTTCCATCAGGATGGCGGCCTCGGGAAACTCCTCACGCATGTAGATGTAGGCGGTGTGCGCGCCGACCGCAAAGGCGGAAATCACCATGCCTTCCAGCAGTTGGTGGGGGTCCTGGTGGACGATGTATCGGTCCTTAAACGTGCCCGGCTCGGACTCATCGCAGTTACAGATGAGGTAAACTGGCTTGGTGTTGTTAGGCGGGATAAAACCCCACTTCACACCCGTCGGGAAACCCGCACCACCACGCCCGCGCAAACCGGAAGTTTTCACTTCATTAGTGATCACGGCTGGCTCCATTTTGATCGCCTTTTTGAGCTGCTCATAGCCGCCGTCGTTGAGATAGCAATCAATGGACGGATCCCAGCCCGCGCGATCGATGTTCTTAAAAATAAGACGATGCTCGCAAGGATGTGGCTCTTTGCCGGGGAGGTAAGTGATGTCGGACATGGTTGAGAAAAACTAGGCTGATTGAGTGGGGATAGCTTCCAGCTTGAGTCCGTGAGGGACGAATTTCTGGAAATCCTTGATATTGCGGGTGGCAACGGGAATGCCGTGGCACATAGCGGCGGCGGCGATCATACAATCGGCGTGAGAGCCGCGTTTCCTGCCTGTGTAGTGAAAGAGTCTGGACGCTTGGACTGCCTGATCGACATCGAAGGCGTGGATGTTTTTCCGCAGGATGGCAAAAACGGCATCTTTCTGCTCGCGGGAATGAGGGCCGTTACAGAACTCAGACCACGCGATGGCGGAAGCTCCCAGTTTTTTACCACTTTCAAGCCAGCCACGCACCAATTCCACCTGCGGGGAACCCGTGGTGACAATGTCGATGAGGATGTTAGTATCAAGATGGATCATCGGGTGCTTTAGCTGGAGGATTCCTCCCACCAGTATTTTTTGGCCTTGCGTTCAGCCTCTACCTCAGCACGGAACTCGGTGGCTTCCTCAGCGAGGAGACCGCCTCCGTTCTGCAGCCAGTCCAGAGCCTCAATAGGAGAGGGGAGTTCATCCTCACGATCCGATTCCTCCTTCAGACTGCGCACGGCACGACGCACCACAGCGGCCTTTGAGATGGACCATTTTTTGCTGAGGTCATCCAAGGCCTTGATGGTGAATTCATCAAGAGACATGCTGGTTCTGGTAAGTGAATAGCTCATGTGGTAATTGTTACCTCATTCATGTGGTAAGGCAAGAGTTTTTTCAGTTTTTGTTTTGGTATTGTTCAATGAGAGGCTCAGCCTTTTCAGGTGCTACGGCTTCGTGGAAATCATCGTTGACCATGCAAACTGGGCCGGTGCCGCAGGAGGCGAGGCATTCGGCGAATTCGACCGACCACTTACCGCAGGGCGAAACCGCGACTGGGTTGTGGTGGGAATCCGAGTTCGAGCGATCGATCCCCGTGAGTTCGCAAATGCGATCCATCAGCTCGGCAGAACCCGCCATGGCGCAGGAGAGGGTGCGGCAGACACGGAAGTGAAACTTCCCCGGTGCGTGCTCGCGCAGTCCTGGGTAGAAGGACACCACCTCATAGACTTGCATCGCTTGCAGACCGAGTTTTTCTGCGACCCATTCCGTAGCTTTTGGATCGATAAAACCAAACTTATGCTGAATGATGTGCAGCAGTGGCAAAACGGCAGAGCGTTTCTGGTCGTCCGGGTAGTGGCTAATGCGCTCGTCCGCCTCCGCCTCAATTTCGGGCGTAACGGCAAACGGTGGGAAAGTGCTGGGAGTGTCCATGTTTTAGACAGAATTAACAGAATGAAGCAGAATTTGCGGTGGTTGAGAAAAACTTATAAAAACTAATGACCTACCTATCACACTCGCCCATCACAAAGTCCAGCGAGCCGAGAATGGCTGGCACATCGGACACCATGTGGCCGGGCATGAGGTGGGATACGATCGAGAGGTTGACGAAGGACGGGGAGCGGATTTTCATGCGATGCGGCACACCTCCTCCTTTTGAGTTGATGTAGAAACCGAGTTCGCCCTTGGGGTTTTCTGCGGCGAAATAAACTTCCCCCGGAGGCGCATCGATGCCCTGAGTGGCAACAATAAAGTGGTGAATCAACTCCTCCATGCTGGTGAGGGTTTTTTCCTTCGCAGGGAGCATGTTTTTTGAGTCGGCAATGTTCACAGGGCCCTCAGGCAGGGTGTCGATGACTTGACGGATGATACGAATCGATTGACGCATCTCCTCCATGCGGACGAGATAGCGGTCATAGGAGTCGCCGTTTTCACCGATGGGAACATCGAAGTCATACTGCTCGTAGCCGAGGTAGGGGCTATCTTTGCGCAGATCACGCTCGATGCCAGACCCACGTAAGTTTGGCCCAGTGAGGCCCCAAGAAATGGCATCCTCAGCACTGATTGTGCCGATGTCACACATCCGGGTCATGTAGATTTTATTGCGGTCGAGCAGATTGGAAATCTCATCAATACTCTTCGAGCACTCATCGAGGAACTTCTCTAACTGACTGATGAAACCTTCAGGTAAATCACGAATCTGTCCGCCCACGCGGGTGTAGGATGTGGTGAAACGCGCACCCGTGAGCTGCTCGCAGAGGTTGTAGATCTTTTCACGCTCGGTGAAGGTGTAGAGGAAAACCGTCATCGCACCCACGTCCATGGCGCACACGCCCACACCTAACATGTGAGAGGAAAGTCGCGCCAGCTCACAGCAAAGCACTCGGACCGCCTGACCGCGCGGTGGCAATGTCCAGTCCATGAGTTTCTCAACAGCGCAGGAGTAGGCGACGTTGTTGGCGAGCGGAGCGAGGTAATCGAGTCGGTCTGTATAAGGCACAAACTGATTGTAGTGCATGCTCTCCGCGATCTTCTCATCTCCCCGGTGCAGGTATCCGACGTCGGGATCACACTTGGTAACCACCTCGCCGTCGAGTTCTAACACGAGCCGAAGCACACCATGGGTCGCCGGGTGAGAGGGTCCCATATTGAGCACCATCTTGTCGCCCAAAATGTCGCTGGTTTCCGCCTGGTATTCTTCGTCGATCCCAGCCTGAGTGCGGGCTGCGGTGTCGGGTGCCTGATATTCGGTTTGCTTCATGAGATTACGCCACGCGATACGTGCCTTAATCGAGCCTTCTGGGCAAGGACTTTGTGAAACTTTTCACAAGCGTGGAAATACCTGCAAAAAGTATTGTCACCGCTCAGCCTCGCTCTACCATGGCAGTGTGAAATTAATCCCTCTCAATATCTGGCTGGTAATCATGGCCACCGTGGCGGGGTATTCGCAGGAAATCGCCGCGCAGAGCAGAGTGGGGGAGATAGTGGGCAGTTCTCTCAAGCACACCCCATTAGTGGAGAAAAAAATACAATTCGAAGGAGTGAAATACCGCGTGGTGCATATCCATCCATCACAGCTTGAGTTAGCTTGGAAAAATGACACCGGTAAGCCGTTGAGAAGCTTCCCTGCTGTGCAAGCGCATTATCTCAAAAAACAGAAAAAAGTAACCTTCATGATGAACGCCGGAATCTTCGAGCCGGGCGGTATTCCCTCTGGGCTCCATGTGCAAAATGGTGTGCTCCTGCGGCCAATTAACCTGCGTGCGGGCAGAGGAAATTTCTACTTGAAGCCCAATGGGGTTTTTGCAATCTATAAAGCGAAAAGGATCTCATCAATCATATCACCGTCAGAAAAATACGGCAAATTACACGCAATTAAAGTAAAAGAAAATCCGGGGCTAATGCCTACCCTAGCACTGCAATCTGGGCCACTTCTGCTGGAAAATGGAAAGATCCATCCTGCATTCAATCGCAGCTCAAAATCACGCCTCCACCGCAACGGGGTTGGCATCGATGCCAACGGCATGGTGGTTTTTGCCATTACCGAGTTTTACGCAGGCAAAGCAGGCGAAGTGAACTTACACGGATTTGCTCGTTTTTTCCTCCATCTAGGATGCAAAAACGCGCTATTTCTGGACGGCGATCTATCCCAAATGATTGTCAATCCGCCAGCTAAAACAGACAGCAACCTCTTCGGCGCCATTTTTGTCGTTTCAGAGCCAATTCCAGCTTCTAAGAAGAATCTGGAAAACAACTGACAGGAAAATGAACATTATCCCCACTTCGCGGCGCGCAGGAGTAATGTAAATTTTTTGATGTTTTCTCTTGCATTATCAGTGACTTAGGTGAAGATCACGAACCTATGAGAAAGATCGCTAAAACTAAGTGGATTTCTTTCTTTGCCATGGCCGCCCTGACACTTCCTGGACTGGCTTTGGAAAAGAGAAAATTCCACAATGCTGATAAGAGTAAATCGTTTAGTGCCACACTAACCGCGTATAACCCCACCAAGAAAACAGTGACGGTTCAATTCAAAAGCGGAAAGAGCAGCACCTTCTCCATTGAGAAACTCTCCGCAGACGACCAGAAATACGTTAAAGACAATGCCGATGTGTTGGCCGTCTCTAGCAATCTGATCATTTCCTTCAAGGAGGTTAAGGACAAAACCCAGCGCACTAAGAGCGATCGTGTCCGCACGGCAACCACGCCTACCGCCTTTGATATCAAAGTTTACAACCGATCAGACACTCCCATTGAGAATCTCGAGATCCGCTACAGCTACTACTACTGCGTTGGCAGCAGCAGTGCTTCTGGCCCGCGCCACACACCTAAAGTCTCCAAGGGAACACTGACATTCCCTAAGATGTTTGGTAAATACACCGAGACCCGCACCACAGAGAAAGTGGCACTCATCCGTGAGAGCAAGCAGGGTAAAGCACCACCAGTCCCAAGCGGCGGCGGTGGCGGCGGCGGTGGATGATGCAGCTTTGAATACCCTGACGGTCGTCAGGGCAAAGACATCATCATGGCTGATAAGCAAAGACCTCCCAGCTGGCGTTGATCCAGGCTATCGTAGAATTGACCACGTAATCGGCATCGCTGTCGATGTCGTCCTTGATGGCAAAATCATCAAGTCCGTGGCAAACTCAGATAAGATCCTTGCTAAACACAAAGAAAAATTTGTGAAGTAAGTCGGGCTTTCCCAAGCCCAATTTCTGACCATTCAGGCCACTCCTACTATTCTAACCATTCAAACAAAAAGAGCATCCTCACGCAGGGTGCTCTTTTTTGTTTTCATCTCTCTTGTTTCCCCTAGTTTCCGATCCGAACGTCAACAACCATGAATATTCTATCAGATTCATTCAGCTATGCATTCAGAGGCAGTGGAAAATACATGCTCATCATAGGTGCCGTGCTTTCCGTAGTATCATCTGTCGCTAGTATTGCCCCCATTTTTGGCCTTTTTGCCTACATCTTCCTCTCAGGTTATTTTTGCGCCACCTACTTTAGCATCATCGAGAGCACCGCAGTAGGAGACAGCGAGGCTCCAAGTTTTCCAGATGTTTCAAATGTGGGAGAGGATTTGCTCTGGCCGATGGTCAAGGTGGTGCTGGTGGCTGTTTTCGCATTTTTCCCTTTAGTTTTATACACGTTTTTCATCCAGCCAGGAAACCCAACCATTGGTTTGCTGCTCCTGCTCGGTGGTATTATTTACTTTCCCATGGCCATTCTTTCCGTCGCGGTTCTTGGCTACCTTGGTGCCATGAGTCCACACATCGTCATCCCTGGAATATTCAAAATGGGCTGGAGATACTGGCTCGCTGTGGTCTTACTTTACCTCATCTACTCCCTCCAAGGGTTTGTATCAAACGCACTGCAAGGAAACATCATCCTCGGCACCCTGATCATGGGACTCATCGGTATGTATGTCCTGATGACAGGCGGCCGCATCCTGGGCCTCATTTACAAGGAGCGTGAGGAACAGCTAGGATGGCTCTAAATGAGCTCGGGTAGGAGCTATCAGTAAGCAGGAAAAAATACAGGGAAAGGAAAACCATCTAACGCCTCCTCCGTGGTCGGCGCCGACGTGATGAACGCCCCTGCGCCGAGCCTGCACCACCACCGCTTCCGCCACTGCTCCCACCGCCTTTGTTTCCCTGAGGGGATTTGCCATCGGATCTTTTGGCTGATTTCTTAGCCGTCTTCTTAGCCGCCTTGGTAGGTTTGGTCGGCCTAGGTCTGCGCGGTCCACGAGCTTGCCGCGCGGCTTGGCGTCGGTCATTCGCCGCCTTCATCACCTCGCTAGCCGTTGGTGCCTTAGCGGTCCAAAGCTCTGGCTCAAAGCCATCAATCACAGAAAGATCAATCCGCATCTTGATCAGCTTCTCAATAGCTGAGAGGAAAGGCCGCTCATCGTTAGCTACCAGAGAAACGGCTTCTCCTTCTTTGCCAGCACGCCCCGTCCGACCAATCCGGTGCACATAGTCCTCCGCCACATTCGGCAGCTCAAAGTTGATCACATGCGGCAACTGCGCAATGTCCAGACCGCGCGCCGCGATGTCTGTCGCCACCAGCACTTGCACTTTGCCCTGTTTGAAACCTTCCAGTGCTCGCGTGCGTGCGCCTTGGGTCTTGTTACCGTGAATGGCGCTGGATTGAATCCCAGCCTTCTCGAGTCTCTGACTGAGCCGATTCGCACCATGCTTCGTCCGGGTGAAGATAAGCACCTGCTGCCAGTTTCCATCTTTAATAAGCTTAATCACAATGCCCGTCTTATCACCTGCATCACAGCGGTAGGCGCGTTGGGAAACTGTTTCCGCCGTGGTGTTCTCAGGGCTGACCTCGATGGTGATCGGGTCCACTAACAATTCCTTGGTCATCTTGCGGATATCCTTGGAAAACGTCGCGGAGAAAAGCAGGTTTTGTCTGCGTTTGGGCAATAGTTTGATCACCTTACGGATGTCATTGATGAATCCCATATCGAGCATTCTGTCCGCCTCATCTAGCACTAACATTTCCACTTGATCGAGCCGACAAGCCTTCTGCTGGCAGAGGTCTAGCAACCGACCCGGAGTAGCCACCAGAATATCCACGCCACTGCGCAGCTTCTTGATTTGCGGATTAATTTTCACCCCGCCAAAAACAACTGCGCTGCTTACATCGAGATATTTTCCGTAGGTTTTGATACTCTTTTCCACCTGGGCTGCCAGCTCACGCGTAGGTGTAAGAATCAGCGCCCGCACCGGCTTGCGCGAGCCACGTTGATCGATGTCAGAAGTCGAGAGAAGGTGCATCATCGGCAGGGTGAAACCCGCCGTCTTTCCTGTGCCCGTCTGCGCGGCAGCCAATACATCACGCCGTTTCAAAACAGCAGGAATCGCCTTCGCCTGAATAGGCGAGGGAGTATCGTATCCTTGATCGGACACAGCACGGAGAATTTCCTCAGAAAGAGGGAGGTCAGTAAAATGTTTCATGTTAGAGAAGGGGAAATACATTCCCAAATACCCTTGGCGCAAATGATGTTAGAGGGAATAGAATCGAGGGTTCGATTCCAAGGTCTAAGTTCAAACCCAAGAGCAACGCACCCGCATCAAAAAACAATCCGCGGTCAAACGAAACCGCATCAAACGCAGGTCAGGGAAGCCCCGTATCTACAAGGTTTCCCCAAAGAGTCAATGCCCAATGGGTTTGCTGTTATGAACACGCGATAGAAAAAAAGAATACGAGACCACGAAAAACGTGAATCACGCGAAAGGTTGAGTTGGTTTCGCGAATGCTTTTTGCCTCAGAGTGCTCCGGCTCGACGGAGCTTTGCGGTGGTAATACCACTCCGCAAAACAGACGAGACGATTGATGATTATTGAGGTATTTTGGTAAGCACTTCGTGGTCGATTAGATTTCCGGCTGAATGACTCCTTTGGCTGTGTTGCTCCTCAGTCATGGTGCCCGCACCATTTCTTCGTCGCGCCTTGCCAAAGAAGTAATTCATCTCGGCAATCGTCTCGTCTGTTTTGCTACTTGGTGTCACTGGCTACCTCTTGCATTAGAACAAACGGAGAAACGACCAGTGCTGTGAACTCCTGTGGGTTCTCCTGCCACCAAGTAGCATGTGGCTCAGATGGCTTTACCAAATCGCCTGATTTTAACCACCCTGCTACGGCGTCCTTATCATCGTCAGTTAATGCCTGCCCCACTTCCGTGATGTTGAGAGATTTGTCCACATAGAGCAATGCCCCCGCCTGGAAGTGTGGCTTGAGATATTCCCAGTCCACCACCCCTGTGTATTTCTCCAATTTCTCTGGTGTGCTGCCGGTGTCATCGCCAAGCATTCCGTAGTTCATACCCTCTGGCTCATCTGGTGTGTGATTCGTCATATCCATCTGCTTCATGGCAAAAATGCTACAAACCAATCGTCCTCGTCAACAACACTCTGCCCGTGATTCCGCCGGGCAATAGCTTTCCATCATAGATGGAGAAAATCTTGACCAATAGTATATTGGCTTTATGCTGGAGTTGGTTCTAACAATTACCACGCCGCCTGTTTTTACCATCACTTTCGATTCTCAATTTTATGCAATCTAGAAAACATTCACACCCTTTGCTTATCCTCTGTTTGCTGCCATTGTGCTGTCTTCTCTTGCCTTCTTGCGGTGAAGATGAGGCATTGGTAAAGCAGAATGAGGAGCTACGAGTGCAGGTAAGTGATCTTGAAAGCCGTGTAGCTATTGCGGAAGCCCGAGCAGGTAAGGATCCTGGCGATCAAACTAAAGCGTTGAAAAAAACTAACGAGGAACTTGCTGCCACCCTCAAGCAGCTAGAGGAGCTCGATGCAGAACTAGAAGCACTAGCCAAGGCCCACCGAGAAAAAGAAAAAGCCTTCCGTGATTATCAGCGCAAGTATCCAATCAGCGAATAACCTGTTGCCAACCAATTTTTAAATCTACCGTTCCATGTTTAATGATTTACTAACCAGTGCTAAAGGCCCCGGAGTCATCGGCACGCTTCTTGCCCTTGTGGTGCTCATTGGTTTTGGGCTGCTTACCATGTTTGCCTCCATGCCTGGCACGGAGAACACCCTTGCTAATAAAATTAAAGATAAAGAAAAATCTATCGCTTCCCTCACAGCTCGTGAGAAAAATTGGCAGGAAAAATCGATCAAATATAGCCAGAATAGAAAGGCCCAAGAAGAGCTTAATAGCAAGCAATCTGAGCTCAAGCGCCGCTTAGCCACTCTTGAAAAAGAAAAAGGAAACGTGGAGACCAGTAAAGCTAAAATAGCGGAGCTGCAGGTAGCTTTAGAGAGCTATAAAAAGAAATACCGTATCGCTGAGCGGGCTAGTGCCGTGGGCGATGTCTTGGGGACCCTCACAACAAAAGATGGGGTAACCTACAATAAGGTGAAAATTCTCGAGGTCAGTGCACTAGAGTTACGCATCAGGCACGAGAACGGAAGTAAGCGCATCCATTATGAAAAACTTCCTGATGATTTGTTCGATCGATTCCAATTTACCAAAGAGGACGCGGATGCCGTCGTTGCAAAAATGCAAGCCCACGTCAAACGTTCCAAACAAGGTGAAAAAGAATATAAAGTTTCCAAAGAGATGATTGATTTGCGCACTAAAATTTCTTCCCACAAAGAAGACATCGCAAAGTGGACACAGACGATCCAGAGGAATGAATCAACTATTCAAACAAACGCCGCCGCCGCTAAAACAGCAAGCGAACGGGCTCAGCACTACCGTGACCTATACGCAAAAGGGCGCCGAGGAATGACCATGGACAATGCTAAAAAGAACGAGCGAAAAGCAGATAGCCTCAATAAACGATCTAGATATTTGCAGTCCTCAAACGCTCAAATGCACCAAAAAATAGCCAAAGCTCAGGCCGAAATGACCCGATGGGCATCCGAGCTGGAACGCCTTAAAAACAAAAAATGAAAAAATTAGGGAATCTCTCAGATACCAACGGAGTGATCAGCATTCTGCTCGGTATGATTGTGATTGTTTTTGTCGCGATCGGGGTGTCTCTGCTTATTGAGAGTAAGATTCTGTCATCCTTGAATGCTTCCCGCAATACATTATTGTTAGATGAGGGTGAGAGCCTTCAATCTCGCATCAATGCTCTAAATGTGAAGTTGGATTCCTATAAACAGCAGGAAAAACAGCGAGCGCATCACGCCAAGCAACAAGCCTCTCTTGATGAAATGTGCGTGGAATTAGACTCCGCTGATAAAGAAATTGGGACGTTAAAAAATCTCATCAGCCAGCATAAAGCCTCTATGGAGCTGTTGACCGTGGCGAAAAAAAACCACCAACAACGCTACCGTGCCCAAGTGCGCTTGGCGGCGGTTGGTCAGAAATTTGATCAAGTATCTACCCGCGTTGGGAAAGTCTATGAAGGTGTCAAAATCACGAACGTATCGTCACTCGGAGTAAAAATTTCCCATAAGAACGGAGGTGCTCTCCTCGGCTACAGCGAGATGCCCGATGAGTGGCGGATAAAGTACATGTTTACAGCATTAGAGGTCGCCACCGCCCGTGCAGAGGAGGACAAACGTCAGCGCAGCTACCTCCGCCAAGTAGCCAAACAAAGCCAGAGAAATAGAGATCGCTCCCAGCGAGCTAAGAAGTTTAGCGATATTAGTGACCTTTATCGTGCCATTTCAGTAGCCCGAATGAGATACTCTTCTGCTAGTGTTGAAGCCAGCTTAGCAAGAAGTAAGGCTGTAGCCTACCAGAGTGCGCGTGATAGCAGAAGCTACACCCGCTCCTATAACTACCGAACTTATAGAAACTACTCCACAGGTTCATGCTCATCAGTTAGCTATCGTCCACGCTACCGAATCGTCCTGAACCGTAAGAGCCGCACCGTTCCTGGAAGTCTCGAAACTTGGGACGAACGCGCTGCCAAGTATTCTCGTATCGCAGCACGCTACAAGGCCCAGCTTCATAACTTGCAGATGCAGCTATCTAAACTGGATCCCAGCTATGCTCTTCCGGGAAACCAATAAGCGCTGAATCTTTGAAGGTCTTGCTATGTAGTCCCCCTCCAAAGACATTGCTCCAACTCGAAAAATTGATACAAATTGCTTCATTTTTTGCGGGACAATTACATCGGTATATGGTTTGCCAATCCCCGCATTCGAGGAGGGTTCACAGTGCCTATCACTGGCTCGCTCTCACAGAACAATCATTGTAATATCATCTCTATCATGGAAACAGTCACCAAACGCGATCTCGTCACAAAAATCAGTAATCAAACTGGCCAAGGGCAGGCTGAAGTGCTCAACGTGCTCGAAACATTCCTGGAAACCGTCACCACTGAACTCGCTCAAGGCAACAGCGTTGTGATGCGTAACTTCGGCTCATTTCAAGTACGTGAAATGAAGGGTAAGGTAGGCCGGAACCCTAAGAACCCAGGCCAAGACATGAAGATCCCACCACGTGCTGTGGTGAAGTTTAAGCCAGGTAAGGAAATGAAAGAGCGTGTGGCACGCGTACTGCCCATGATTCAGCAGGGATAAAACGGCATGGACATCGAGGCAAAAAAACAGGACTTACTAGATGAGCTCGGTCTTTTCCAAGACTGGACCGAGCGCTACGAGTACGTCATTGACCTCGGTAAAAAACTTCCGCCCATGCCGGAGGCTCTGCACACGGCGGACAGGCTCATCAAAGGCTGCCAGTCCCAAGTCTGGGTAGATGCCAGCTACCAGGGCGGCGTGATGCGCTACTCCGCAGATTCTGATTCCTTGATCACCAAGGGGATGATTGCTCTCTTCATCCGTATTCTCGATGGTGAGAAGCCGGATGATATCGTGCAGACCGATATGGACTTCATTGATAAAACGGGCCTCAAAGAGCACCTCGCGCCTACCCGCGCCAATGCTCTAAACCTCATGGCCACACAGATGAAAAAATACGCCCTTAAGGCCACCCTGTAAGCCGATCTGGGAATGAACCACCCACGGAGTGGTTGTTTTACTGGTTCATAACTTACTGGTGATATCACGCCACAACCAGCCAAAGAAAAACCCAGCTGCTTACACGGAGAGGCTGGGTTGAATTTTTTCTATAGCTTGTGTTTCTAAGCTTGAGCTGGCCCGCGGGCTCTTGGGGGAATGGGTTAAGCGGCTGAACGCTTCATCAACGAGAGATGCTTAACCATTTCACGAGTCTCACTGCGCCACTGGTTGATCGCTTTACGGGAGACTTCCACTTTGTCCGCCATTGCTTGTTCAAGCTCTGCATAGCTGTCGCTTAGGCGTGCGGAGAAGTCATTGAGGATCTCCAGAGCGCGCTCAGTGAGGGGGTGTTCCTCAGTTGTTTCAGCAATGGATGCTAGGCGTTGTTCTGCCTGGCGGCGTGCCTCGCGCATTTCAGCAAGGAGAATTTTCTCATCAGACACACGGCGCAGGTTGCTGGCGAGGCCAAGCTTGGAAAGCGTCCAGATCATCCACTTGGTGGGATCGAACTGCCATGGCTTCACGCCATTGCGGTAGTCGTGCTGGAATGCGTGGTGGTAGTTGTGGTAGCCCTCGCCGCAGGTGAAGACAGCCATTACAGCGCTATCGCGTGCGGAGTTGTCTGTGTTGTATGGCTGCTTGCCGATGGTGTGGCAGAGTGAGTTAATGAAGAACGTGCAGTGCTGTACACAGACCACACGGAGCACACCTGCGAGCAGGAAACCACCAAGCGCGTAGCTCCAAGTTGGGTTCACGGCATAGGCGATCACGGCAGGAAGGATGAGGCCTACAACGAGACCGATCCAGTGCACATACTTGTGCTGCCACATGACCATCTTGTCTTTTTTCAAGTCATTGACGTTATCCATTGGTGGCTCAGGTCTTAGCTTAAACATCAGCCAGCCGATGTGCGCCCACATAAAGCCCTTGGAAATGTCATACGGATCGTCATCGTGATCCACATGCTTGTGGTGCAGGCGGTGATCCGCACACCAGTCCAAGCAAGAGTTTTCAAACGCACAGGCACCAAAGATAAGGGTGGTAAACTTCACTGGCCACTTTGCCTTAAAGGATAAGTGAGAAAATAAACGGTGATAACCGAGTGTGATACTCATGGTGGTAGCCGTGGCATAGAAGAAGAACATGCCAAACAGGAACCAATCGATCCCGAATTTTGCGATGTAGATAGGCACTCCAATCAAGGCGATGAGTGCGGTTCCGATGAGGAAGATACTGGTGATCCAGTTGACGCGGTTAAAAGGTATGCGGCGCATAATAGTGGTTTGTTTGCCCTGCCCAGAATGGACAATGCGCGGGATGCTTACGCTTGTTTGATCATAGAGTCAAGGAGCGAGTTTTTTAGTAGATTTGTCCCTCGGAGGGCGAGGAGGTGGTATTGCTTGGGAAATGGGATGGAATTGGGCGCTTCTGAGGTGAAGGTTTTCCCCCTTTAAGCG
Organism: Akkermansiaceae bacterium; assembly: GCA_049609505.1. Classification (GTDB taxonomy): domain Bacteria; phylum Verrucomicrobiota; class Verrucomicrobiia; order Verrucomicrobiales; family Akkermansiaceae; genus Oceaniferula. The sequence goes on from JBMYYO010000040.1 coordinate 18,424, forward strand.
GAGCTAAACGATGCTAAGCAATACTAAATAGTGCCAAAAATCCGGTCTCCGGCATCGCCTAATCCGGGGACGATGTAGCCGTGCTCGTTGAGTTTATCATCCAGTGCTGGGAAGTAGAGCGGCACGTCTGGGTGGTCTTCATTGAGCTGGGCGATCCCTTCCGGCGCGGCGACCATGCAGATGAAGCGTATGTTCTGCGCACCTTGTTTTTTTAACTCAGTGATCGAGGCACTGGCTGAGCCGCCGGTGGCTAGCATGGGATCTAGCACAAGCACGCTTGCGTCTGAGATATTAGGGGGAACGTTGAAATAATAACTCTCTGGCTGGAGTGTCTCTTCATTACGTTTCATGCCGATGTGCGCTACGGATGCCTCTGGTAGCAGATGAAGGAAACCATCTAACATCCCAAGCCCGGCTCGCAATATGGGAACGAGAATGATGCCGCGGGCGAGAGTTTCTCCTGTGGTCGGCTGGATGGGAGTTTCCACCTGAGTGGCGGTAGTGGGGAGGTCATCCGTGGTGTAGGGCACCATGAGCTGGGCGATCTCGTGCACGTAGCGGCGGAAGTTCGCAGGGAGGCATTCCTTGCTACGGAGCCGTGCTAGGCGGTCCTGCATCACAGGGTGCTGGATGTGGTGGTTCTGTGGATTACTCATTGGGCCGGATGGGTCTGGTGAATTGGATATCAGCGGGGAGAAGTAGTTCGTTAGAAGCGAGTGCGCAGGCTCGGGCGATGGTGTTCTCTAGCTCCCGTACGTTGCCCGGCCAGAGGTGAGCGGCAAGGTGCTCATGGGCCTCTGCGCTGAGCCGCATCTCAGGGAGGCCATTGCGGCGGGTTGTTAGGCGTAGGAAATGATCTGCGAGCAGCGGGATGTCTTCTGCACGCGCGCGCAATGGCGGGAGGTGGATTTCTACCACATTCAGCCGATAATACAGATCCTCACGGAAACGATCATCCGCTACTTCGGCGGCGAGGTTTTTGTTTGTTGCTGCCACAATGCGTACATCGGACTTCTGAAGATCATGTCCACCCACGCGGGTGAAGGTGCCGTCTTGGAGAACGCGCAGGAGCTTTACCTGCACAGATGCAGGCATGTCTCCCACTTCGTCAAGAAACAAGGTGCCGCCATCGCATTGCTCAAAGACACCAGCACGCTGGCTGATGGCTCCGGTGAACGATCCCTTCTCGTGCCCGAAGAGCTCGCTCTCTAACAGGTTTTCTGGAATGGCACCACAATTGATGGCGATGAATGGTGCCTTGGCACGCGGTGAATACTCATGGATGGCATTCGCCACCAGCTCTTTGCCAGTGCCGCTTTCACCAGAGACAAGCACTGGGGCATCCGTGCGGGCTACACGCCCTACAATTTTGAAAACATCCTGCAGGGCGCGCGAGTTACCGATGATTTTCACCCGGCTATCGGGGCGTGGCACTGGTGTGGCAGCAGCGGTGGATGATTCTTCTGCGGCGGCTCGTTGATCGAGTGTTTGCAGCGCGCTCTCCACCACGGGCCGTAGCTCGAAGGTGAGGGATTCTTTTTTTAAGATATCGAGCGCACCTTGCTGGGTGGCTTCAATAATTTGCGCGGTGGTGGGGAAGCCGGCGGTTAGGATGACTAGGGTGTCTGGGTTCGAGGCGCGGATGCGTGATAGTAGCGCGAGGCCATCGAAGGGTTGCAGAACGATGTCTGCGATGACCAAGCTCACGGTTGTGGTATCGCAGACTTTGGCGGCCTTATCAGCGTGATCGCAGCGGAGGATTCTCAAGTCATCAGCATCCAGATGCTTGGTGGCCCACTCTAGGAAATCCAGATCAGTATCGACGAGGAGGATGGTTTGTGGATCAGCCAAGGTAAGTTATAAAAATGGTTGAGTGACTTCTGGGCGTGATGTGCTCTTAAACCGTGCCAAAGCGCCTGTGCCTGCGGGCGTATTCCTCCACCGCCACTCGGAGGTCCGCATCCTTGAAGTCCGGCCAGTTTTTAGGGCTGATCACAATCTCAGAATAAGAAATTTGCCACAGCAGGAAGTTAGAGATGCGCAGCTCTCCAGACGTGCGGATTAGGAGGTCTGGATCAGGGAAATCCGCCGTGTAGAGGTAATCGGAAAACATCTCGTTATCGATCTCGTCTGGGGTGATCTCGCCATTGATTGCTTTCTTTGCCAGCGCGCGTGCGGCGTCTGTGATCTCCTCACGGGAGCCATAAGAGAGTGCGAGCACTAGGTTGAGACCACTATTGTTTTTTGTCTCCGCGATGGCTTTGTCAATTTGCTTACGGCAGTTAGCAGGGAGCATATCAAGCCTGCCAATCGCGTGTAAGCGCACGTTTTGCTTGAGCATTTCAGGAAGTTTATCCCTGAGAAACCTTTCGAGCAGCTTCATCAATGCGCTTACCTCTTTTTCGGGACGCTTCCAGTTTTCAGAGGAAAATGCATAGAGTGTGAGGTAATCCACGCCGAGCTGCCGGCACGTTTCCACGGCTTCTCGGACGGATTCTGCCCCGGCGCGGTGCCCCTCGCCACGAGGAAGCCCTCGGGCATTTGCCCAGCGTCCATTACCATCCATAATGATGGCGATGTGCCGTGGTATGTCGTTTTGAGATTCCATGCCGCCAGCAGTCTTGAGTTTCTCCATCTAACTGTCAAGTTGAGGAGGCGGCACTTACGAGAAAATTCTCCGCGTCTTGGGTGCCTTGATGATGCAGGCGATCGCAATCCCCGCAAGCGAGTAGGCCACCAGAGGATCTAGAAACTGCGCTAGCAAATGAGTGCCGCTCAGCTCAAACCAAACGTGGTGCGGCAATATCGCACTGATAGAGGCAAATAATCCAAGCGTGATTCCAATGCTGGCGCGCGAGATAAAACGCCGAGCACGAATCCGCATCACACAGATGGCGATGATGAGACAGGCAAAGAAGTTTACAGCAAAGCTCTTTGCCAGAGAGGTGCTAAACGACCACGGGGCGTCAAGCTTGCTAGGGCGAATAGTGGCATAGAGGAATGGGCCACGAGTCAGAGCTTCCACATCGGGGCCGTCAGGTGTGGTTTCCGGCAGGATATAGACGCCTTGTTTTGGCGCATTTTCCACCAGCGCCTTGGAAACAGCAGCCGGATCATCAAAGCTCTGTGGAGTGTGCCAGCCAATCATCTCCCAAGAGAGAAACCCCCAAGCAAAAGCCACAAGAGCACCAACAAGGGTAGCAAGTAACAAACGAAGCATAGCAGTAATAATATGATCAGGTTATAGACTCATTGTAAGACGCATCGAGAGGTTCATCGAGAGTCAGCGCAGCCCCACTGGGCTACCAACGGCTAATACCACGAACTGCGTGGGTTGTCAGGCAGAAATGATGATGGGTAATTACTCCTCTGAATCATCCTCAATAATCTCGCCTGCTTCGATGGCGGCCATGCGTTGTCGTTCTTCCTCGTGGGAGTGAATTTGTAGGCTAGCATTGATACCCTCGTTCGCAGCAGCAGCCTTCATCACGTTGCGAATGGCACTCGCCGTAAAACCATTGCGCCCAATCAACATGGCAACATCAGCCTGCGCCACGATCAGCCGGAAGCTCACATGGTTTTCATCCACCTCCGCCACCCGCAACTGCGCCTGCTCTGGGTGCTTAATAAACTGCAGGGCAATGAACTGAAGAAAATCCTTAATCTTATCCGTGGCTTCTTGCATAGACATACTCATATTCCCTGTGGGAGAATTGTCTAGTCAGCATTTAATAGGCACTTGGAAAGCTTCTTTTTAAAGCTCATGCCTTGCGGGGTGGGGTTGGGTCTGATAGCTAGTGTGGCACCTCACACGATGACCGATTCACCTAACAATCTTGCCTCCTATATTTGGTCGCTCGCGGATCTTCTGCGGGGCGATTTCAAGCAGTCCCAATACGGGCGCATCATCCTGCCAATCACTTTACTGCGCCGGCTGGAGTGTGTGCTGGAGCCGACCAAGGACAAGGTCATCAAAGAGGCTGAGAAGGTGAAAAAGATGAACCTGCCCGAGGAGGCGGAGGAGAAACTACTGCTGCGTGCCGCCGGGCTGTCGTTCTTCAATACCTCGATGATGGACCTCTCCAAGCTCGGCGAGTCTGGCATCGCGGCGAACCTAGAATCCTACGTGCAGAGTTTTTCCAAGGATGCGCGTGAGATTTTTGAACACTTCAAGTTTTCCGAGTTCATCGGCCTGCTTGGTGATGCGAACTTGCTCTACAAAGTGGTGCAAAAAGTCCGCACCGCCGACCTCAGCCCGGAGGCGATCTCTAACCACGAAATGGGCCTCGTTTTCGAGGAACTGATCCGCCGCTTTGCAGAAAGCTCTAACGATACCGCGGGTGAGCACTTCACCCCGCGCGACATCGTGCGCCTAACCACATCGCTCGTGTTTATGGAGGACGATGACGCACTGACCAAGTCCGGCATCATCCGCACCATCTATGACCCCACCGCTGGTACAGGTGGCTTTCTCTCCTCCGGCATGGAATACGTGCATGAGCTGAATCCCCAAGCCGTCATGCGTGCCTTCGGCCAAGAGCTAAACCCAGAGTCCTACGCCATTTGTAAGGCGGATATGCTGATCAAGGGGCAGGAAGTTTCTAACATTAAGCTCGGCAACACCCTCTCAAACGATCAACTCTACGGCGATCACTTTGATTACATGCTTTCCAACCCACCGTTTGGGGTCGATTGGAAAAAGATCCAGGGCGATATCCTCAGTGAGCATAAGGAAAAGGGCTTTGATGGGCGCTTTGGTCCAGGTCTGCCCCGTGTTTCCGATGGCTCACTACTATTCCTGCTGCATCTCATCAGCAAGCTGCGCGATGCCTCCGATGGCGGCGGCAGGATCGGCATCATCCTCAATGGCTCCCCGCTGTTCACGGGCGGTGCTGGCTCAGGCGAGTCTGAGATCCGCCGCTACATTCTGGAAACTGATCTCCTTGAGTCCATCGTCGCGCTGCCCACAGACATGTTTTATAACACCGGCATCGCCACCTACGTCTGGGTGCTCTCGAACAAAAAAGCCGCTGACCGTAAAGGCAAAGTGCAGCTCATCAACGGCGTGCATCTCTGCGGGAAAATGCGCAAGTCGCTCGGCTCCAAACGCCACGTGATGAGTGAGCAGGACATCGCCACCATCACCCGCGCCTTTGGTGAGTTTGAAACCATCGATAACCTACCTCTGGATAAACCCGAGGAGGCCAAGAGCAGCAGAGGCAGACAGGCAGCAAACAAAAAAGCCGAGCCGCCCAAGACTTTCTCCGCCAAGATTTTTCACACCCACGAGTTCGGCTACCGCCGCATCACCATCGAGCGGCCACTGCGTGAGTCCTACCAGTTTTCCGATGAACGTATCGAGACGCTACGCTTCTCCAGCAAGCCTCTAACATCCGCCATGCAGTGGGCCTATACCAAGTATGGTAGCGACTGGTCAGATGCGCCCGATGCGGAAAACTACGGCGTGCTCGGCGAGCATGAAGCCGAGATCCGTGCCGCAGTGAAGGCCGATTTCCCAGAGCTCAAGGAAGCCAAGGTGAAGGATTTGCTAGATGCAAAAACATGGCAGGACCAGAAGCACATCCTGCTCAAAGCCCGCGCCCTTCAGCAAGAGATCGGCACCCGCCAGCACGATGACATGAACGGCTACGATGCCACCCTCAAGTCCGCCTGCAAAGCCCAGGGCATCAAGCTAGACGCCAAGGAGAAAAAACTCATCGCCGCCGCCGTCAGTTGGAAAAACCCAGATGCCGAGAAGGTGATCAAAAAAGTCCACAAGGCGGGCACCAAGCCCACTTCAACAGGGGCGTTTTACGGACTGTTCGAGGTCGATGGCAAAATCGTGGAATACAAACCCGACGGCGACCTGCGCGACCACGAAAACGTCGCGCTCGATCCCAGCCAAGCCGTCAACGCGCTCAACGAAGCCTACTTCCAAAAAGAAGTGCAGCCCCACGTGCCGGACGCATGGATCGATGCTAACAAGAAGGATGCGCTCGATGATGAAATCGGCATCGTCGGTTACGAGATCCCCTTCAACCGCCACTTCTACCAATACCAACCACCCCGCGATCTAGCAGAAATCGACGCCGACCTCGATGCCGTCAGCGCGGAGATTATGAAACTCTTAAAGGAGGTGCATTCGTAATGGGGGCGAAGTATCAGAAATATCCTGAGTATAAGGACTCGGGGGTGGAGTGGTTGGGGGAGGTTCCATCGCATTGGGATATTCTACCTTGCCGTTCTATTGTAGAAAATAGAATGGATAAAAATGAGGGGGCAAGAGATCAAAATTATCTCTCTCTGATGGCTAATATTGGAGTTGTTCGATATGAAGACAAGGGGGACGTGGGGAATAAAAAACCAGATGATTTAACAAAATGCAAAATCATTACTGTTGGTGATTTGGTGATTAACAGTATGAACTATGCAATTGGTTCATATGGAATGTCCCCTTACTCTGG